>NZ_JAUBTT010000003.1:19862-90409 GCF_036705125.1 Microcoleus sp. B7-D4 | reverse complement strand
TGTTTTGAGAAACAGGCAAGATGCCTGTTTCACAAACAATAAATCTTCTTGTGGGGTGGGGTGGGCTTCTAGCCCGCGCAAGATGCCTGTTCCACAAGGAGTGAATTTTATTGTACTGTTTTGAGAAACAGGCAAGATGCCTGTTTCACAAACAATAAATCTTCTTGTGGGGTGGGGTGGGCTTCTAGCCCGCCCTTCTGACTTAACCTTTGCCCTTCAAACTCAACAAGATAAACTGAGTTTTCTGCGCTTCATCAAAATTGTCATCGCTGACCAAAACTATACTCTGGCTGCCATCTGGCAAGCGCGGGCCGAGGGTCATCCCTTCTAAATTGTACAGCGGAATTCCGAGTTCGCTTAAGTCTAGCAGCAACTTTTTCTTAACAGGTTCGACCGCCACTCGCCCTTTAAAACTCTGGATTCTCGAAGTATCTGTAGCCGCCCCAACCGCTAGTTGATAAATCCTAGCGCTGTATCCCGACAGCCCAAAAGAACGTTCTAAACTCAGAATCTGACCGCCACCGACAGTTACTAATTCTGTTAAACCGTTCAAAATAGTCATGGGAACTTGGTCGAGGATGTAAAGATTTTCCGATACTAATTGCGGCGTTTTATCGACGATGACATAATGTAAAATACGGAGTTTGCTTGCCTGTTCCGGGTCTAAATCTTGCATTAACGGCGCTTCCGTAGCTGCGAACAAACGAAACGGATCTAGACCGCCTGGACTAAAGGTTTCTGGGTCGATGGTTAAAGATTCAAAACCTAAATTGTCCACCACTCCTTGCTGCTGTTTTTCATCGCCGGCATCGGGAATATAGCGCTTTGGTATCGGCAAATTTCCCCGCATTTGCCCGGTTTTGAGGTCAAATTCTCCGAGAAAAGGAGGGATGCC
Source organism: Microcoleus sp. B7-D4 (assembly GCF_036705125.1). Classification (NCBI taxonomy): domain Bacteria; kingdom Bacillati; phylum Cyanobacteriota; class Cyanophyceae; order Oscillatoriales; family Microcoleaceae; genus Microcoleus; species Microcoleus sp. B7-D4. Next base: position 89,514 of record NZ_JAUBTT010000003.1, on the reverse strand, counting down.
CACATGAGTAACGCCTTCGCTGGCGACAAATATTGAATTGCGGGGAGAAAGGGCGATGCCTTCGGGATTTATGGAACCCCAAGAGAAGGTTTCACCGTCTGCTTTTTTGAGGGATGTAACGCCGTCAACGGTAACTTTTTTCAGGCGAATATTTGCTGGGTCACTTGATGTGAGGTCGAGTCGGAGACTGTAAAATCTCGCTTCTCCGTTTTCGCTGGGGTCGTCGGAGAGAGCGTAAAAGCGATAAGCTTTGGAAGTGACTGCACTAATACCTTTGGGATCGTAGGTAATTCCTGACAAACCGCCGACTGGTACTCCTTCAAAATTGGTTTTTGGCAATTCGTACTCGCCCAAAAATTCGAGGGACAATTCTGGAAAAGAGCGGTCTTTTGCAACTGCGGGAGGCGGGGCGCAAGCTGTGCAAACAGTTAAGAGAATAAGGGCTAGACTAAATAAGCGTAAAATACGCTCGCCCAGCGTCTTTAAATGCCAATAATTGCTCAGCACGGTGACATTTATTTTGTTGCTCTTGTTGAACTGTTTACTTTTGTGCCATCTTTGTGACATAATTTATACCGTTTTGTAGATATGCAAAACTTGATGTTTCCAGAAGAAATGCCGAATCGCGGCAACCAAATTTTTAGAATGAGAAGTTCTGTACCAATTGGGTGCTTGCTTTTCCTGTGGCTGTGTGCTGGTTCTATTGCTAGCGCCCAAACTAATCCACCAGCCCTCGATCAATTTTCTCCTAATCCTCTAGAAATTACCACACCCGATCCCCTCACTCCCGCCACTGAATCTTTGAGCAGCACTCAGCGGGATGAACTGACAGCGGCTTTGGAAGAGTTAAACTTAGAAGCAGCGACTAAACTGCAAGCTGGAGACGGCGCGGGTGCTTTTGAAATTTGGTTCCGAGAATTGCGGCTGCGGAGGTATCTGGGCCCGGCGGCGGAAATTGCTGCTTTGAGTCGGGTGGGAAGTGTTGCTTGGAGTAACGGTAAAAACCTCGAACTACAGCTTATTACCAAACGGTTGCAAGCAATTCAAAAAGAAGTCAAATCGCAAGTACCACTTAATACTGAGTTGCTACCCGCCTTCGCTGCGGCTTTTCAGCAGGTGCGCGCTAAAGGCCCGACTGTAGAAGTTTACCAAGAAATTCTCGAAAATGCGCGCCAAAACCAAGATATATTGGCCCAAGGTCAGATTTTGAAGGCTATCGGGCTTATTCACATCAATTGGTTGAGTTACGATAAAGCTGCTCCCGTGTATGAGGAATTGGCTACTTTAATTCAGGAAAACCGCGCTTTATTTGCTGCTAATTCTGCTGTGCAAAATTCTGCTGTTGTGGCGGGAAACGGCGCGCCGCCGCAGCCTGTAACTCCTCCAACTGAGGTAGATACTCTGAGACAGTTGGCCTATGTTTACCAACAGTCGAAACAACCCCTAAAGGCGATCGCAGCTAGGGAAAAACTAGCCTCAGTGTATCTTAACTTACAAAATCCCAGCGCTATACCACCGCTCAAAATTGCGATCGCCAGCGATTACCAAACAATAGGTCAAATCAATTTAGCAGCTCAATACTATCAGGAAGCCTACAATTTAGCCGTCCCAATTCAACAGTATGCCCAAGCTAGCGAAGCTTTGGATAAATTAGCTTTACTTTATCGATCGCAAAAGCAGTGGGAGCCTACTTTGCGGATTTATCAAATGCAGTTGCTGTTAGAAGAGCGGGCTTACAATTTCTACGGATTGATGAACACTTATGACAATATCGGTCAAGTTTATCAAGAGATGAAGGCTTACGATAAAGCTTTGGAATCCTATCAAAAAGGGTTGGACGTGGCTAAAAGATTGGGACACAGACAAGAGTATTTTGCTAAGAAAATTCAAAAAGTTAACAAGCAATTGCAAAGAACTTCGTAGTTGTCAGCCGACAAGAATGCCAATTTGCGATGCGAGTAATTTAAATGCAGTAAGGTGCGCCTAGCGCACCCTACAAAACTACTTTTGACTGGTAACTTTCTCGCGAGAGAGAATAATATACTACATCAGTTTCGTAATAATGAGCATTTTTTTCATATTTCATGCCAACTTTCTGTATCACCCGCTGGGAGGCGATATTTTCTGGGCGGGCGATCGCAACTATTCTTTCAAGCTGTAATATTTCAAATCCATAGTTGAGACTAGCAAAAGATGCTTCAGTCACCAATCCTTGATTCCAATAAACTTTGTCGAGGGTATAGCCTAGCTCAACTTCCGGTGTCTTGTCCAGAAAAACCAGTCCGCAGCGACCAATCATTTTACGGTCTATTTTATGTACTAAAGCCCACATTCCGAAGTTGTTTTCTTCCCAACTTTTGAGCATGGTATGAAGGGCGATTTCTGTTTCTTCTCTAGTTTTAACTCCTCTCAAGTATTTCATTATTTCTGCATCACTGTAGATGCGGTACAGCTCATCTAAGTCGTATGGCGTAAATTGTCTCAGATACAATCGGGCTGTCTCTATCTCTTGCATGATGACAGTATAACCTTTAACATTAGATTATAGTACCACTTTGGCGGGCTACAAACATTTTAGTTGGGTTTCGTTCCTCAACCCAACCTACTGTTACAAGAAAACACTCTTTGTGAAACAGGCATCTTGCCTGTTACTGATATTAGTGTCAAATATTGATTCTATTTGTTACAATTATTAACTAGATATATTGTACAGTTTTTGCCATCAATGACTATTTCCTCACCAGTAGCAGACACCAAAAACAAATCCGGCCAGGAAACAGACTGGCGGTTATTCATGAGGTTGGCATCTTACGCAACCCGCAGCAAACGCTTGCTGATTATTGCGATCGCACTATTAGTACCGCTAGCAGTCTCAGGAGCAATTCAACCCATTCTCATCGGACAGGCAATTTCGGTAATTCGCTCGGAACCTACTTACGAATTCTTGCGGGGAGTGCCTCTATCTGCTGCATTGAATATTTTGGCTATTTTGCTCATGCTAACTATAACACTTAGATTAGCACTGCAATCAGTTCAAGGCTATTTAGTCACGAAAGTAGGGCAAATAATTACTACAGATATTAGAAATGATTTGTTCGCCCACGTCACATCGCTAGCAGTGAGATTTTTCGATCGCACTCCTGTCGGTAAACTGATGACTCGCCTCACCAGCGATGTAGAAGCTTTGGGAGAGGTTTTTTCTTCAGGGGCGATCGGCATTGTCAGCGATTTATTTTCAATTTTAGTAATTGCCATTTTCATGTTTACCATGCAGTGGCAACTAGCTTTAATGTTAGTGCTGATGATGATCCCAATTACCGCAGTCATAGTTTATTTCCAGTATCAATATCGCCTAGCCAATTACACTACCAGAGAAGAACTTTCCGATCTCAACGCCCAACTGCAAGAAAACCTGACTGGTATTGGCGTAGTGCAGCTATTCCGCCGCGAAAGATTCAACTCAGAATTGTTTCGTGTCACCAATAAACGGTACATTAAAGCAGTTGACAAAACTATATTTTACGACTCAGCCGTATCTGCGACATTAGAATGGATTGCTTTAGTAGCGATTGCAGCCGTTTTGTGGATGGGGGGTCAAAGGGTTTTAGCGGGTAATCTTAACTTCGGTACTCTCTCTGCATTCATTTTATTTGCTCAGCGTCTCTTCGATCCGCTGCGGCAATTTGCCGAGAAATTCACAGCAATTCAAGCAGGGTTTACCGCTGTGGAACGGATTAGCGATATTCTCAACGAACCGATTGAAATTAAAGATCCAACCAGCGGGAAGAGGGAAGAAGGAAGAGGGAAGAAGGAAGAAGAAAGAGGGAAGAGGGAAGAAGGAAGAAGGGCAGGTTATTCACCGTTGCTGATAACTGGACATCCAGAGGCAACGGCTTACAACTTGTCTCCGTTCGATCGAGAATTGGCAGATAATCATCAAAATCCAGCAAGTTCAGAATATCGTTTAGTGCCTAACAATCCCCAATCACCTCCCGCCAATCTCACCTTGCTAAGGGGGGGAGAAAATGCCAAATCGCAGAATTCAGAATCGGGAGAAATCCAATTTGACAACGTGTGGTTTGCTTACAAACAAGACGAATATGTCCTGCAAAACCTCAATTTCACCATCAAATCCGGCGAAAAAGTAGCATTAGTCGGCCCTACCGGTGCGGGCAAAAGTTCGATTATCCGTCTCCTGTGCCGCCTTTACGAGCCGACGCGAGGACGGATTCTGGTTAATCATGTGGATATTCGCGATTTGCCTCAAGCAGAGTTGCGGAGGCACATAGGCGTGATTATCCAAGATGGCTTTCTATTTGCTGGTGACGTGAAGAGCAATATCAGCTTGGGAGAAAGTTACTCGATTGAGGAAATTCAAGCAGCAGCAGAAAAGACAAATGTTGCCCGTTTAATCGAACAGTTGCCTCAAGGTTATGATACGCAATTGCGGGAACGGGGAACCAATCTTTCGGGGGGACAAAAGCAATTATTAGCCTTTGCTCGCGCCGCTATTCGCAATCCCAGTATCTTAGTTCTAGACGAGGCAACTGCTAGTTTGGATGTGGGGACGGAAGCTTTAATTCAAGAAGCTCTAGAGCGTTTGATGGCGGACAGAACGGCGATAATTATTGCCCACAGGCTCTCGACTATCCGAAATGTCGATCGTATTTTAGTGATCAAACGCGGGCAGTTAGTAGAGTCGGGCAGCCACGAAGAGTTGTTGCAGCAAGAAGGTTTATATGCCAGTTTGTACAAGTTGCAAATGCTGGGTAGTTAACCGCAAAAGGAATAAGGAATAAGGCAGGAAGAGGATTTTTCTTAAGGGGTGACAACGGCTCTGGAACCTTGATTGTAAAAGCATTGAAGCCGCTGAAGCTCAAAAAAGATAGTGCATTATGGACAGGCTTATTGACTCATAAGATTGTCCGATATCCCCTTGAACCTGATTCAAGGGATCTCGCCACTCTCTTTTATTGACTTACGCACAGCAAGCGTATCTTTTCGCTTGGTCACTCAACTCAAAACCTTGACGCCGCTTTGCTTTCAACCTGCTTGTCACCCTGCCAACCAATATGTTTCCCATGATTCTCGATGCCCAAACCCATATAGCCACATCCACTGATACTTCTGTGGTAATGTAGCGATATATGAAAGAGCTATCGACCTTAATTGACGAGATAATTTAAAAGTGCGATCGAAACACAACAAAATCTAAATCGCATTGCCGAAGTTAATTCCCTGCTCGATTTGACCGAAACCCACATTTACTTTGTGGCTTTCCTGCAGCCCAGTACCAGTCAAATTAAACATCCGCACCCCAGCAGGAGTAGACAAAAACAGATATTGTCCGTTATCGCTAACCGACATCCCCCCATTAACAAATGGCGAGGAAGCATTAATATTTTCACCGATACTCCTGCGGTATAATACATCCCAAGTATTGGTATCGTAAGCAATCAACTCATCGGCAACAGAATTAGCAGCGTAAAGGATATCCCTCGTCGGATCGAACGTCAACCCCCCGTCAAGGCCAGCCAGATTTTCCACAGCATTAAAATTGCGATCCATCACAGAAATGCCGCCGTTTAATTCCATTGCAATTAGCGAACCGTTGCGGCTAACCGCAGATACAGTACCGTCGTGATAAGAGTCTGTTTCATTCCGGGTGGGAAATGTGTTAGTCACGGCATCGTAAGTAAAGATCCGGCCTAGGGAACTGTTGGATTCAGTCATGAAAAACAGACTGCGATCGCTGCTGCGGTGGATGGGCGTGTCCTGTGTGACTTCGCCTCCAAAACCCGACCCGGCTGCGTCCGTCCGTACTGATAGAGTATCGGTAGCTAAATTCAGTTCCCGGAACGGCACCGTACCTGAACCGTTGAAGCGCGTACTCACCATTCCCCGGCCGTTGGAACCGATTGCCACGTCCCAAGCCCCGGCTTCTCCAAAATCGAGAGTGTAAGGAATATTGGTAACAGCATCGCTAGCGAGATTGACCTTGCGAATCAAACCTTGCGTCCCGCTAGTTTGATTGTCAGCAACGTACAAAGCGCTGCCATCTGGAGTAATGTCAGCACCGTTTAACAAAGTGCCAACAGCAAGTGGCGGTAACAAAGTCTGCGTGGCGACATCGTACCGCTGCACAGTTCCCGCACCGGTCGTGATGTAAAGCAAATTCCGCGTCGGATCGAAAACGCGATCGCGACCGTTAGCAACCGGAATGAGAATACTTGCCGGCGCGCCGCTGATACCGGGGAACGTTTGCTGCGAACCGGGTTGCAGCACTTCCGCAACTGTATAATTTCTCGGCCCGGCCAAACTCGCAAAGGAATAATTGCCACTAGCATCCGTTGTCGTAGAAGTTTCCCCCGCGTCCAATACACCATTTTGGTTGGTATCGAGAAAGACAGTCCAGCCTGCAATGCCAGGTTCGCCAGCAGTTAGTGCGCGATCGCGATTTAAGTCATTCCATTTTGTACCTCGAATTTCGTTTAGCTGTGCAGTTTGTCTGTTGCCAAAATTGACATTTTCAGCCAATTGATTCGCAGCAAGATTAACTGTTTGCGCTTGCGGAACGTTCGACCCCGGCAAACTTAAAACCCGCACGCCGCTGGGAGTTGACAGAAACAGCAATTTTCCATCATTGCTGACAGACATCACCCCGTTGCCAAACGGTGTAGATGCAGGGACATCTTCACCTATATTGAGGCTAAACAACGAAGTCCAAGTATTTGTATTAAAGGCAACGATTTGATTAGTTGTGGAATTCACAGCATAGAGGATATCTTTGGTTGAGTCGAAAGCTAAGCCACCATCAAAATTATTATTGAGGGTGGTAATTTGCCCGAGGTTTGGGTTACGGATCGAAATACCAACTCCGAAATCTTCTAAAGCAATTAACGCGCCGTTGCGGCTGACAGCAGATAGAGTACCGTCGTGAAATGTGTTTGTTTGCGATCGGTTGGGAAAAGTATCTGTTGTACCGTTGTAGGTAAAGATTGGGCCTGCGGAACTGTTGGATTCAGTCATGAAAAACAGACTGCGATCGCTGCTGCGGTGGATGTGCGTGTTCTGGTTGACTTCGCCAAATACTGACCCCGCATCCGATCGCTGCGTTAAAGTATCAGTAGCTAAGTTTATTTCGCGAAAAGGCACCGTACCGGAACCCTCCCAGCGCGTACTCATCATGCCTTTGCCGTTAGCCCCGATCGCCACATCCCAGGAACCGCTTTCCCCCCGACTAAGATTGTACGGGAGGTTAGTAACCGCACCGGTATTGAGGTTTACCTTGCGGAGGAATCCCTGCACGCCGCTGCGCTGGTTTTCCGCAACGTACAAAGTGCTGCCATCGGGGGTAATATCGACGCCGTTTAAGGAATTGCCGACCTCAAGGGGTGCTAGCCAAGCGTTAGCACTAAAGTCGTATCGCTCTACTGTTCCCTTGTTAGTGGTAATGTACAGTCGATTGCGGGTGCGATCGAAAACGTGGTCTCGGCGAGTTGGCAGGGGAATCAGAAAGTTTGTCCCCACCGGTGCGGTGATGCCGGGGAATGTTTGCTGCCAATCGGCTTGCAACTGTTCGGCAACGGTATAGTTGCCAGCAGGCAAACCTGGAAAAGCGTAATTGCCGCTAGCGTCTGTAACAGTAGAAGTTTCGCCGCCGTCGAGTACGCCGTTTTGGTTAGTGTCGAGAAAGACAGTCCAACCTGCTATTGGGAGTTCGCTACCGTCTCGCACACCGTTGCCGTTTAAATCATTCCACTTGCTGCCGCGAATCTCGGCATCGTCGTTTTGAATTGTTAGCACAGCAGTGGGGTTGGCTGTTCCGGCGACTCCCTCGTTGGTGAAGTTGGCAAAGGACAGCGCTACTGTCTCGTCGGGTTCGTAATTGACATCGCCTAATACCTGAATCGGTACCGTTTTGCTTGTCTCCCCTGCTGCAAAATTAACGGTAATTGGTTCTGCTTGCACGTCGCTGCCAATTGCTGCGGGATTGACTGCACCTGCTGCCAGGACTACATCTACACTTGAAGCTGTAGATGTATCTCCCGATCGCGTTACAGTCACGACATTGGCAGTGTTAGCAGCATTCCCTTCAGGCACATTAAAGGTAGCTGCACTGAAATTATAGGTAGGGGGAGTATCGTCGTTGCTAATGGCAGCCGTCACCGCGCCTGCTGTGCCTAAAGTGTAGCCGCTTCCTGCTGCCAAAGTTAGTTCGACTGTCTCGTTAGGTTCATTAGCAGTATCGGCAACTAAAGTTAGGGTAACTGCTGCGGTTGCGGAATTCGCTGCAAACGCAACCGTGCCGGTTGTGGCACTAAAAGCGGTAGCACCCGACTGAGTGTAATCATTGGCAAAACTAGCTGTTCCGCCAACCGAGAAACTGACTGTCAGCGGTTGAGACAGTGGCGAATTGATGCTGTCGGTGCGGGTAAAGGTGTAGGCGATCGTGCTGTCGCTGTCTTCGATCCCGCCCTCGGGCGAAACTGCTAGCGTCACCTCGGCATCTAATGCAGGTGCACTGACGTTGAAATTGCCCAAATTAACAGCAGTGGCTGCATTGCCGCTGGTATCTAAAACTTGAGATTCTGCTAATTCCAGAGTGTAAGTCCCGTTGTCCGCTGCGTCCCAACTGTCGCCGGGGGCGTTAATTTGATAAGTTGCAGTCCGAGGCGTGCCGTTTCCGCCAGGAGTCGCGCTTAAGAATGCCACCAACTGACTGAAGTTGTTTGGGCCTGTCACTCGAATGTCGCTGCTATCCAGGCTGCTGACCTCTACAGCCGTGTTGTCAGCATATTCGACGGTAAATGTCAAGCTATTGCTTCCTGCCGAAATGTTCGCAATTGGGTTGAGCGTTGCTGTGGGCGGGGTAGTGTCAAAAGGTTGACGTGTTCCTGAAATCTGAAAATCAAAGGGATCTTCATCGCTGTCGCTGTTGGCAAAGGAAATTTGACCGCCATAAGTGCCGATCGCAGTTGCATCGAATTTGACAGAGAAAGTAGTCTCGCTGCCGGGAGTTAGGTTTGTACTGCCAAAACTGCTAACTAAGCTGAAACCTGTTGGCAGGGCGATCGCATTGTTGAGAGTCAGGTTGCCACTGCCTGTATTTTTCACGGTAAAGGTTTTGACAACCTCTGTTCCTAAAACGGCGGTACCGAAATTAACTGTTCCCATATTGTCTGCGATGTTAGCGGTGCCGTCGAACAAGTCGATTTCTGGAACGTTGTCTGCAATCGGTGTCGGCGTTGGCGTCGGCGAATCGCTTGGTGTCGGTGTTGGCGTTGGTGTTGGTGTTGGTGTATCGCTTGGCGTCGGCGTCGGCGTAACAGATGGTGTCGGTGTCGGTGTTGGTGTTGGTGTATCGCTTGGTGTCGGCGTCGGCGTTGGCGTCGGCGTCGGCGTTGGCGCTGGCGTAACAGATGGTGTCGGCGTCGGCGTTGGCGTTGGCGTATCGCTTGGCGTCGGCGTCGGCGTTGGCGTTGGCGTATCGCTTGGTGTCGGCGTCGGCGTTGGCGCTGGCGTATCGCTTGGTGTCGGCGTTGGCGTATCGCTTGGTGTCGGCGTCGGCGTTGGCGCTGGCGTATCGCTTGGCGCTGGCGTCGGCGTCGGGGTTGGCGTCGGCGTCGGGGTTGGCGTATCGCTTGGCGTTGGTGTTGGCGTATCGCTTGGTGTCGGCGTCGGCGTTGGTGTTGGCGTATCGCTTGGCGCTGGCGTCGGCGTCGGGGTTGGCGTCGGCGTCGGGGTTGGCGTCGGCGTTGGCGTCGGCGTATCGCTTGGTGTCGGCGTTGGCGCTGGCGTATCGCTTGGCGCTGGCGTCGGCGTCGGGGTTGGCGTCGGCGTTGGCGTCGGCGTTGGCGTCGGCGTCGGCGTCGGCGTTGGTGTTGGCGTATCGCTTGGCGTTGGTGTTGGCGTTGGTGTTGGTGCTGGCGTCGGCGTTGGCGTTGGCGTCGGCATATCGCTTAGTGTTGGTGCCGGCGTATCGCTTGGCGTCGGCATTGGGGTGAGGGATGGTGTCGGCGTCGGCGAACTGAGGGGCAGTATCCCCGTGTCTGGCTGTGTCGGTATCAACAAGGATGGTGGTGGAGTGTCATTATCTGTAATCGCTAAAACAGCAGTATCGCTATACCCAATTCTTACCTTTCCTCTAGGGTTGCTCAAGCGTAAATTAAATAACTCTCCTTCAAATGCGACATCATTTACCAAGGGAACTGTTACTGTCTGAGTGGTTTCTCCGGGGGCAAAATTGACCTCAATGGGAGTCGCGCTGCCATAGGAGGGAGATGTCGCTGAGTTATTAACAATAAATATAGTTGCCCCTACAGTTGCATCTAAATCACCACCTTTGCGTTTCACTGTTATTGCAGCGATCGGCGTGCCGTCTTCTTTTCTTTCAAACTTCGTCTCGCTCAATTCTAATATTGAGCTAATAGGAGTAATTTCGCTGGTAAATTTAGAGGCTGTAATTTCGTTGCTGTTAATTCCTTTTAAAATTGCCAGATACTCGCCAGTAACTCGATCTTGAATTACTGCATCGTTTGCAAACTCGCTGCTGCCTTGATAAATGCTCAAGTCTTGAAATGCTAAGCCGCCGTCCAATGCAATTAAGTCAAATCCTTGAGCGAAGTCGCTAATAATGTCAGCATCGGATAGATTTGTGCCGCCAGTAGTAAAAAAGCCGGGAACGCCATCGATTCTATCGATTCTGCCGATAACAAACAAATCGCCACCGCTGCCGCCTGTTAAAGTATCGCCCCCGCGATCGCCAAAAAGGACATCATTTCCTTCCTCTCCAAATAAGAGATCGCTTTCTTTTCCGCCGCGAATTATGTCATTTTGTGTCCCGCCGTAAACTGTATCTAAACCTTCACGGCCATTGAGAGTATCATTGTCTTCGTCCTCGTAAATGAAGTCGCTGCCGAAACCAGGAAATATGATGTCGCCGTCGGTTTTTCCATTAGCGGTATCGCTGCCTAATTGATTGTAAAGAATATCATTATGTGTTTCTCCTAAGAGTTTATCGTCATCTTTGCCGCCGAGAACGATGTCGCTGCCTTTTTTTCCCACCAAACTGCGACTACCTTCATTGCCATTGAGTTCCTTTTCTCTGCGGCTGCCGATTAGGTTGCCAGAGTCAGATCGATCGCCTGCAGGTTGCTTGCTGCCAATACCTCCGAACAAGATATCGTTGCCCAAGTCGCCGTAAATGATATCGTTGCCCCTATCTCCGAATACCCGGTCATCTCCTTTTCCTCCGTGTACGGAGTCATTATCTTTGCCGGCGTAGATAGTATCATTATTTTGTTTCCCGTTAATGTAGTCATTGCCTTCATTAGCCCACAGCAAGTCGCTTCCTTCGTCACCAAGGAGTGTGTCGTTACGGCTATCGGCTTGGATGATGTCGCCCAATCGCCCACCTGTCAGAAAATCCTGTTCTTGCGTTCCCTCAAAAGTAGGCATTTTAGGTTCCACCTATCAAAAATCTGCACGATCGATTTTACATCCACTCAAAACTCATATTATCTAGCAGATATATATAACGTCAATTAACAGGCACTTATAGATCGGATCAGCATGGCGCAACTGGCATTGCTGGCGATCGCCCAACGCTTGCCCTCCTAAAACCCCAATTGTCGCACTTAACCACCGCGCCCCAGAGTTTTTGAGTTTGTGACCCCTGGATGGATTCACTAACTTTTTTGTAGAACATCAACAGCACCATCATCAGCCTTTTGAACTTGGTGCTGTTTATTGAATTGACGATCGCTTGTTGTTGGGGAATGTACCGGGGTTGGACGATCGGTGAAGCAACTGTTGGCAAAATAGTCTTACTAGCCGCGATCGCTGCAATCCTGTTTCGCTTCTGGCAAGGGAGCATCTCATATTTGTAAAAATACTTCTTCTGGCTCCTTCCTTCTTCTGGCTCCTTCCTTCTTCTTCTTTCCTTCTGCCTCCTGCCTCCTGCCTCCTGCCTCCTGCCTCCTGCCTCCTGCCTCAAAACTCCAATTTCTAGCGGAGGGCTGCAAAGGTGAGATGCTCCCTCTGGCAATCCTGGCCGCATGAGGCAAGCGGTGTTAAGTGTGTGGCCTCAAGGCGCGTTTTGGGTGTTTGTTGGGGGATTAGTCGGCTGCACTTCCAAGTGGGTTTTCGAGCAAGCTGTTGCCCGCAACTGATAAGTTGAGATTTAAACTCTTGTCAAACGGTAGATTAACCGCATCGGCGTTGTTTTATGCTGCGGATTTGATTTCTTTCGTTTCAGCCATCCTCCCAAGCCCAGGGCTATAGCTGAACCAAAGATTGTGGTCGGTTCAGGCACAGGCTCGGCAACGTCGGCGGTTTCAATTACTAGACTGGAACGACCAAGAGCATCAGTACCTCCCAGAGCGACCCCACCAACGTTCAAGAGACTGATGGCAAACCCAGCAAAAGTATCGCCATTGCTAACTCGCTGATTTACAAACGGAGTTACGTCAAAGTTAAGAGTATCACCCGGAGATGAGGATGATATATCTACAGAAGTTAACAATACTTCATCCCCCAAAAGATCTGATGCTTCGGCTGTTCCGTTTCCTAAATAGCCAAAGATGCCCAGAGTACCAGGACGGCCTCCTTGGAAACTGGATATCTTATCCTGAAAGATAGCACTACGAATAATTGTGTTAGGAGCAAGAAAAAAGTTGCTAATATTAAATTCAGCTAACCTGGTTGTTATACTACCCGGCCCGTATGACACGTACTCATCCCCAGGGATAAGCCTAACGTCCTCATACACACCCATCTGATACATACTTGCGGTCGCTCCAAATTGGATAGTAGGTGTCAAGGTAAATGTAGCTGCTTTAACTTCTTCGCTTGTTCCCAGAACAAAACCTAGAGCGGTGCAAACAGAGGCAACGGCAACTTTGCGGTATAGATTCTTCATACAAACTACATTTCCTTTTGTACTAAACAACTTGACTAAAAAGCCCATTTAGTAATCAAATTACCTAAATACTAGCTAGCTTACTGAAAAAACCATAATTCTTTATTTAACTTATTCAATCTTAACTAGAAAGTTAGCTGAATCAATGCTCTAAAGAGCAAGTAACGATCGCCATTATCAAAACAGAACCGCTGCGACCATCGCCTCAAACCGAATCATCCATCCATCCATCCACACTCCGAACAATCCCGATGAACAGGTGGCGTTTCCTATTTGGGATAAGTCATTTCGCAGCGGGGACATTGACCAGTAAACAGTGGGTGGGTATCCAAAAGTTCTAACTGTTGTTCCAAAGTCCACCCCTATCTCGGTTGCAGGATGAGTTCGCCGTTGTAGTAGCTTGCACCTTCGGGTTCCCATAGTTCCTCCGGCGGGGCGTTGGGGTTGACGGGGTGACAAGCAGGTTGAAAGCAAAGCTGCGTCAAGGTTTTGAGTTGAGTGACCAAGCGAAAATATCTTCGCGGGCGTGAGTGAATAAAAGAGAATGGCGAGATCATTTGAATCAGGTTCAAGGATCTCTCGGAGGATCTTATGAGTAAGATAAGCCTGTCAATAATCCGCTATCTTTTTTGAGGTTCAGGGGCTTCAATGCTTTTACCATCAAGATTCCAGAGGCGTTGTCACCCCCTCAATGATTTTTCCCCGATCCCCATCGGACCCTCTCCCACTCTCGCCTATGGGTAGCAGCTTATTATATCAAGTCTGATAGTGAATACCCTCTAAGTTGGGTTGAGGAATGAAACCGAACACTATCGATTTTAGATTTTAAATTTGTCCTCGCATCTAAAATCTAAAATCTAAAATCTAAAATCGCCTCACTTGCCCGAAATCATTTTTCCCAGGGTTTCCGGCAAGTGAATTATATGTTGGAAAAGCTGATTTGGGCCGATGCCAAACAATAACTGCATCGTCAGCACAATTGCTGCTAAACCAATCGCTGTCCCGATGCTGGCTTTCAATACTTTAAAAGCCCAATTAAAGACTAGCCAAGATACAAGTAACGAAGCAATTAAGATAATTATTTCTATTGGCATATAACATTTTTAACTTGATTTTAACTCTACATAACTTACGCATCAATACCAAAGAAACCGGGTTTTTTATCTGTGTTAAAGGCTTAAATGCAGTATTTCTGTAAAAACCCGGTTTCTGCGTCCCAGATTACTCTACTTATTACTTTAAGCAATACTGCCGCGCTTCCGTGTTTCCTTATAAGAAATTCCGACATTTTTTAAGCCGGCTTTAATCATTTGCTGCTCTAACAAAGCGAAAAAGCGAGTTCGATCGCCCCCCGTGACTACCGCTTGATTGTGAGCTTCTGCTAGCGTCACCGGATACCCACCGCCTTTGTGTACTTGAGCCAGCATCATTCCTAATGCTAAATCTAGCTGTGCTTTATCTTGTGCTACCCATTCCGGTACTTCTATTCTAGCAATTTCTGTGCCAACGTGAACGTAACAGAAATAGACGGAATTAAGACCATACAAATCTAAAATTCGAGCTTGGGATTTCCACAAAGGGCTTCTTTGTCCCGGTGACAGGATTGTTGCCCACAATATGGCATCCCGCAAGGGTTCAAATTCTTGACAAGGTGCTTTTTCGGCGAAAGAAATTGTGGCGGCAAATCCGACGTTCGGGCAATTTGTCATGCAGTCTGGGACTTCGTGGGTGCAAGCTTCAAACCGTAAAAAAGATAAGCTTTCGGTGCTGCGAGAAGCACTTAAGTATCCTAACAGCGGAATTCCTGCTAAACGCAACTTGTCCCAAGATTCTAAAATTGGCAGCAAAATTTGATCGCGCGCTTCGCTGGGTAACTGTTCCAAAAACCAATAAATCAGAGAACCGTCTACCATTGCTAAAGCTGGCGCGGGCAATTTATTGTCGTTAACTTTTGCCCAATTGCAGCCCATTTCTGCCAAGGCAATTGCTTCGGAAACTGCCCGCCGATATCCCATCCATTCTTCGGTTCTAATTCCCCACTGTCGCGAACCGTACAAGTCTTCGGGTTTGTAGAAAACTTCGGGTACGCTGTCTAAAACTGGGTGGCGGCTTTGCCCGTAGTGCAGCATGACTGTGCCGACGTTTAGCAGGTAGCAGTAGGCTATTTCGTGATGGTTGGGGGAAATTTGCGATCCGTCTGTGGCAAAGACTGTGTGGGCGGCGGGGGGTGCGGTGATGTAGGTGCGATCGTCTAAGGGCTCGATCGGCGTGGCAGCATTGAATAAAGTGCGATCGCGCCAATTCTCTTGCAATTCCACCAATTTTTCCTGTTCCGCTGCAGCCTTTACCAGCAAATTCTGAGCCACTTCCAAACGTTGGCGAGCGGCAGCCGCTTCCACATTCAAATGTTGGCTCATTCCCTGCATTGCCTTGGCTGCTTTAGTTAAATCGAGCATGGGTTTTAAGTCTCAATATCAGAAAGCTTTGAAGCTGAGAAATTATCAAAACACTTTTCAATTTTTTGGTGCCGAAGCTTGGTTTTTTGTCATACACGCGGTTTGATCAACTAAAATACTTCGTAGCAGCCCGCAGAAATAGTAAAAAAACCCGGTTTTTGAGGTCAAGAGTACCTGAAAAAAACCTTTTTTTTTTGTCGAGATCCTTGCTTTTTTGAGGAATTTCTGTTATATTTATCTTATAATGGGATGGTGGCAAAAATATTATTTTTGCCACCATCCCATTATATTAAAATACCATGTCTACGCCGCAAAAGTCAACAAAAAAGATGTAAATTTTTGTTGTTTTTTTTGACTCTGAAAAGCGAAAAAAAAATCCACCTGTCCACAAATCTAACATCAACAGTCGCTCGGCAGCCAATCGGCAAAATCTCCGGCAAACTGGGACAGAGAAAGCAATTGAACGGGTGGATTTTGAGCCACAGATTCCCGTTCTGGCAAAGTATTGTAACCCCAATCAGCCAAAAATAACCTCACCTGAGATAAATCCGGCTGCTGCTTCACCGACAGCAAGGTTTTTAACCGGTCTTCCACAAACCAAATAGTCGAATCTTTGCCAGACGCAGCCATAAATTCCCGCAAAATTTGGTGTTTGGGCTTGTTGTATTCCTTACCAAAAATCAACTCCGACGGCATTTGTACGCCTGCTAGCTGCAAAAGTTCCCGCACAAAACGGCCTTCCTTGGTAGTGACGATCACCACTTTCACCGAACTCTCCTGCAACGAGTGCAAGCGATCGGCAACCCCTGGATAAAAGCGGTGCAAAGACAGCCACCCAGCTAAATCCTCAGCAATCCAATTATCGCGCAATCCGTCTAACATAGCGCCGACAGACTGCGCTTTCAAATTATTTTCGGTCAATAAATGCGGTACTATATTGGGCCACTCTAGCAAAATTTGCTCTGGGGAAATTCCTGTCAGCAGTGCGCGGATCAGCAGCGGCATTTCCCAACCAGTTTCGATGGCGGGTCGCACTCGGTAAAAACTCAAAGCTAAATCTGGATCTGGTACTGTTTCGACTGGTTTCCAGATTTGACAGTAGGTACGCCAAGCAGTTTGGAAATATTCGATTAGTCCGTCACAAATCACACCGTCAAAATCAAGAGCTAGAATATTTGGCAAGTTCTTAGTCATTAGTGAAGAATCATTAGTTGTGAGTCAGGAGTCATTCTTAAAAAAACTGAACCAGGGGTTGATTAGCGATCGAATCAAGCTTTTGGGACTGCAACAAGTGCCTCCACTCGGCTGTCAGCATCGCATCGTCAGGAGCTTTACGTCGCATATCAGCTAGAGTAGCCACAGTATCGTACCAAATCTCATTTTTAGCATAAGCGATCGCTCTAGCCATAGGATCGGGATTTGCCAACTCGCTTGTGAGACTTGGCACAGGTTCAATTCGTTGCACTAACCCATGAACATAATAATCCGTAGATCGATCTTCTGGATCGCAAACCACCGAAAACACCCATTGATATTCCTTCCCAACCTCAATAGATTTCTTTTTGTCACGAGTAGCAGGAATGCTAACTCCGACAATCCCGGCTTTTTCAACTGTGAAAGTAGTTTCGTAAATTAGCGTTTGGTTTGTATCTTGAGTTTGCAAAATAAACTCTAATCGAGTCGAAGCTTGAGAAATATAAGCAAATAATATTGGCGATTCTGCTACCGTTAAACCGCGATTGCTCGGAGGGATTAAAGCAATAA
Organism: Microcoleus sp. B7-D4; assembly: GCF_036705125.1. Taxonomy (NCBI): domain Bacteria; kingdom Bacillati; phylum Cyanobacteriota; class Cyanophyceae; order Oscillatoriales; family Microcoleaceae; genus Microcoleus; species Microcoleus sp. B7-D4. The sequence goes on along the minus strand of NZ_JAUBTT010000003.1, from coordinate 72,372 downwards.
TAGATAAGTCTCTCGGACAGATCACGCCAGCAGGTGTCCCCTTTTTCCGGTTGTCCGGGGCGCCGAAATCAGGATGTTTGAAATTAACATTTTGACTAAGCAGAATTGGCGCAGAGTTTGCCAGCATTGGCGCCGAAAAACTTGGGAAAATACCTGCGATACCCGATAAAGCCAGCGAAAATACAGCATCATGTAGAAAACGTTTCATTCTTTCACCAACTTGTAGAGATTTTACCGATCTCTGTCTACTGCGCGTCAGGAGTTAAAACCCCTGGCGCAACCCAAAAATTGGTCAACCTTCCTATCATATTAGGAACCACAAAGCCATGAGAGATAGCCAGCCTTAAAAAGACTGAACTAGCGGTTGACCGGCAATCGATTCTAGTCCTTGGGACTGCAACAATTGCGTCCACTCGGTTGTCAGCCGCGAATCATCGGGTGCGAGGCGCCGCATTTCGGCTAGAGTAGCAAGAGTCTCGTACCAAATCCCATTTTTAGCATAAGCAATCACCTTAGCCATAGGGTCGGGATTTGCCAAATCGTTCTTGAGATTTGCCTGGGGTTCAATTCGCTGCATCCATCCTTTAACAATATAATCTCCAGAACGCTCCAGAGGATCGCAGGCTAGTGCAAACGACCAGACATATCGCTTACCAACCTCAATTTTTTTTGTCTTGTCTTTCTCCGAAAGGCTAACTCCAACTATTCCAGCTTTGTCATTTTTTAAAGTAGTTTCGTAAACTACTTCGGATTCATCTGCGTTTAGCAAAATAAACTCTACTTGAGCTGCCGGTTGAGAAACATATACAAAAAATGTTGGCGACTCTGTTAGCGTTAAGCCAATATTGCTTTCAGGTACTAAGGGAGTAATGAATAAACCATCCCGTAACTTACAGCCTCGATGCGTCCCCCCTTGCCGGTTGTCGGGGGCTGTTACATCGGGAGGTTTGAAATTAACATTCTGACTCAGGAGAATGGGTGCAGGTACAGCCTGCATCGGTGTCAGCAAACTGGGGAGAGTAACGGCGATCGCCAATACAGTCATCACCAGTGCAGTAAAATGTATAAAACGTTTCATTTTTCCACCCACTTGTAAAAATATTTATAGAACGCATCTCTAATGTAAACCCGGAGTTTTAGCCCCGGGCGCGATCGAGTAAATGGGTCAATCGATTTTCGATTTTCGATTTTAGATTTTAGAGGCGACCCCCCGGATAAATGCGGGGGCAATAAGTGATTTTAGATTTTCGATTTTGGATTCATTCCACGGATAAATCACGTGGCGGGTACCACATGAAGAAATTCGTGGTCAATTTTCACATCGCCATCGGCAGACCGACCAAACTTCAAGAAATAGCGAGATTTAAAGAGGCCCAACCAGCGGTTGAGTTGCAACAGATTCCAGTCCTTGGGACTCCAACAATTGCGTCCACTTGGCTGTCAGCTTCACATCCCCCGGTGTCTGGCGCCGCATTTGGGCTAAAGTAGCGAGAGTTTCGTACCAAATCCCATTTTGAGCATAAACGTTAAGCCTAGTCATGGGGTCGGGATTTGCCAAATCGCTCTTGAGTGTTGCCTGCGGTTCAATTCGCTGCACGAAGCCTTTAACAACTAAATCTGCCGATCGGTCTTCCGGGTCGCAAACCATCGAAAATGACCATACGTATCGCTTGCCAACTTCAAGGGATTTGTTGTTGTCCACGGTAGCAGGAATACTAACTCCTACAATCCCGGATTTGTCAAGTTTAAAGGTTTTTTCGTAGACTACTTTGTCTTCGTTTTCGTTGAGCAAAGTAAACTCTATTTCGGGCGAGGTGTTAGGAATATAGACAAAAATTGTGGGAGAATCTGTTAGGGTTAAACCGATATTAGTTGGAGGCATTAAAGGAGTAATAGATACACCCGCTGGACAAAGCTTGTTGCCGCGATGTGTTCCTCCTTGTCGGTTGGCGGGGGCTGTTACGTCGGGAGGCTGGAAATCAAAATTTTGACTCAGCAGAAGCGGCTGGGATTGTGCGCGCATCGGTGCAAGTGAACTGGGGACGGTAGCTGCGATCGCAGATACGGCGACAGCAAGTGTAGCCCGATGTAGAAAACGTTTCATTTTGTTGTACCTTTCAGTATAATTGCAAACACAGGCATTCGCTGATGGCGACAAATATTTTTGAGATGCTAGTCGAGGGCGCAGATACACAATTTCAACCTTTACATATCATCAATAACATTTATTAATTCGATCGGCAAGTGCATTCTCCGTCCGAAAAATCAGGTTGCCTAGGTTGCCAGTATCATTGAATACAGTTGCTCGCTACGTAAGGTAAATTTTTGTAACAAAGTTCTCGGAGTTTCCGAGTGTTCTAAGATGGAGGAAGTCTCCAGCAGGGGGAAATGTGAAACAACTGCTGTTCCAGAAACGAGTCAAACTTTTATGCTCGGATAATGAGTAAAATATCTAACAACATTCGATCGGCAGCGACTCAATTGAGTCAAAGGTATAAACCATCACTAGCATTGGCTAAGTCTGTATTAATTGCCAGCGTGGCAGTAACATTATCCTTGATGGGGGCCAGACAGCTAGGAATACTCGAACCAGTAGAATTAAGCGCTTACGACCAAATGGTGAGGTGGCGTCCCGATGAACAGCCAGACTCGCGTTTGCTAGTTGTGGGGATTACCGAAGCAGACATTCAGAAACTGAATCAGTGGCCAATATCCGATCGCAAAATAGCTGAAATCTTACAAAAACTCGACAAAATGCAGCCTGCAGTCATCGGTTTAGATGTACTGCGAGACGTACCTTTAGGAGACGGGCGCGAGGAATTAACTAAACTTTTACAAAAAAGCGATCGAATTATCGGGGTATGTTTAGTCACCGACGGAAGCCCGGACAATCCCGGTTCTCCGCCTGCGCCGGGGCTGCCAAAAAACCGGGTGGGATTTGCAGATTTCGGAGTCGATCCGGGTGGCATACTCCGCAGGGCTTTATTATTTATGAAACCGCCGAAAATTGAGGGCAACTCCTCGGTTCAAAAACATCTTTGCAATGACAATTCTCAAGTTTTAGCTTCCTTCAACCTCCACCTAGCACTCCGCTACCTGCAAGGGCAAAAAATCTCTCCCAAACTTGCACCAGATCAATCTTTATGGCTGGGAAAAACCCAATTAAAACAACTAGCAAGCAATGACGGAGGATACAAAAATGCCGATGTCAGGGGATATCAAATATTAATTAACTATCGTTCCAAGCAGCAAGTCGCAAACCAAGTCAGAATTACCGATGTTTTAGAAGGGAAAGTTGACCCAAATTTAGTTAAAGATAAAATAGTTCTCATCGGTTACACCACAGAAACCGTTAAAGATTTATTTTATACTCCTTACAGTGGGCGACAGCAAAGCAACCAATTCATGCCTGGTATCGTGGCACACGCACAAGTGGTCAGCCAAATTTTGAGTACAGTTTTAGACAACAGACCGATGTTTTGGTTTTGGCCGGAATGGGCAGAAATCCTGTGGATTTCGGGATGGTCAATTGTGGGAGGAACCTTGGCATCGCGGATGGCTCACCCAGCGAAGTTGACAGTGACATTCGGAGCACTGCTGTGCGGGTGCTGCGCGATCGGCTTTGGGATTTTTCTGTTGGGAGGGTGGGTGCCTGTGGCAGCGCCAGCCTTAGCATTAATCGTAACTGGCGGTAGCATAGTATCAGCAGACAGATTTAATAAAGCCGGATACGGGAAAGCAATTAGCGATCGAGTAAAACAAGTCTTCAAAATCGAAATAGACCAAGCCAAAAAAGAACAGCAAGTCGCAGAAATCACAGAATCTGATTTCTTTAAAGAATTGCAGCAAAAGAAAGATAAACTGAGGATTAGCAAACAAGAAACCTCTGAAAAAACACCTTCCGAACCCCAAGAAATAATTGCCATTACCCCAGAGCTTCCCAATGTCGAAAGTCAGACAGACGAATATCTAGCTCAGTTGCAGGAAAAATCCCAACACCAGAAGCAGCGCGCCGCCGTGACTGAATCGGAAAGCGCCTCTCCAACGGGTGTCCCGATAGGTAGCGGTGGTGGTGCTAGTTCCGCCGAAACTAAACCTGATGACGAGTTCAGCGATTTGCAAACCAAAGCCAAACAGATGCGGCAGCGCAGGGGCGCCCAAAAGATGATAAAAGAGGAAAAAATTGATACTTTCACAGATAAGGAGGATTTGGGGGGGAAGGAAGAATGACCGACAACTCTACTGCATCATCGAGAATTGCATCATAATGGGTTCTCGCAGTTTCTTACCCTAATACGCAGATCATGTCCAAAATCATCTCTGTCCACTCTTACCGGGGCGGAACTGGCAAATCGAACACGACAGCAAACCTGGCATCTATTATCGCTCGCAGCGGAAATCGGGTCGCCATTGTGGACACAGACATTCAATCACCGGGGATTCACGTGCTGTTCGGTTTCAGCGAGAGCAACATGGATCGCTGCCTGAACGATTACCTGTGGGGCCGCTGTCCGATCGCGGATACGGCCTACAATGTGAGTTCGCTGCTGCCAAAATTAGCCAGTAACGGCAACCTCTACCTGATTCCTTCGAGCATTAAAGCAGGGGAGATAGCGCGAGTTTTGCGGGAAGGCTACGACGTGGGACTGCTTACCGACGGCTTTCAAGAACTGATCGAGGTTTTGAACTTAGACTACCTATTTATAGACACGCACCCGGGGCTCAACGAAGAAACCCTCCTCAGCATCACCATTTCCGACATCCTGCTGCTGATTCTGCGTCCGGATCAGCAAGATTTTCAGGGAACGGCTGTCACGGTAGATGTGGCCCGCAAATTAGAAGTTCCCAAGATTTTGATGACGATCAATAAAGCCCCTGAATCCCTAGATTTCGAGGATTTGAAGCAACAAGTAGAGAGTATTTACAACATTCCAGTGGCAGGGGTACTGCCCCACAGCGACCAGATGATGCTGCTCGCCAGCAAGGGAGTGTTTGCGCTGCACTTCCCTAACGACCCTCTAACTAAGGTTGTGGAAGGGATTGCCAAACAGATTGTGGGATAATTGCTGCAGCGAATGCCGATCGCCCGCCCAGGAGTTTCGCTTTCGCTCTCCATTCCTGCGGAGCCATGTCCTCCTGCGTATCCCGAATATTTGGTTAAAGAGTCAGGAGAATGGCGACAAAATGAGATACAAATAGATTATGAGAATTTGTTAAAAAACTTTAGGAGGAGAACTCATGGAATTTGACTTCCGCATACTAATAGTATTGATGCCCGTATTGTTGGCGGGCGGCTGGGCTGCTTACAACGTCGGTGCTATAGCTCTCAAACAAGTACAGAAAATGTTGAACAAGCAAGCATGAACTAAGCATTATCACCAGTAATTTCGCAGCCGGCTGTTTTTTGAGATACAAAACAGCCGGCTGATTTGTGCATGGGATCTGCTTAAGTGATGGCTGATTCTTGGTGGGCAATTTACGACTGCAGAGAGAGGGGGCAAAAACCAAAGAAAAGTTACGTTTAAAGATTAGGCAGAAACCGGGTACGCTCAAGCAAAATACTTGGTTGCAGCAAACGAGCCTGGGTAAAAAAACCTAGTTGCAAAAGCAGGGCGATCGTGTAATTTCTGATTTTGATGTTTTGAACTTTACTCAGGATTTATGAGTAGAGTGCCCTAAAAATATTTGGTAAGCACGTTATCGCAGAAAATATGAGACAATCACAAAAGTATTTGCCCTAAGAATCGCCCTAAAAACTACGAAGTTTAACTTGTAGGGAATATCGGTCAAATTGTCAATGTTAAATTCCTATATCTTGAGATAGATTATGCTTTTTCCCCGATCGAGCGGCATGCTAGTCCACCCCACGTCCTTTCCCAGTCGATTTGGCATTGGAGACATGGGAATAGAAGCATATCGCTTTATTGACTTTTTAGTAGAGAGCGACCAGCAATACTGGCAGGTATTGCCGCTGGGGCCGACAGGATACGGCAATTCTCCTTATTCCTGCTATTCAGCAATGGCGGGAAATCCGCTGCTGATCAACCCAGAAATGCTGCGTGACGCTCAATGGCTCGCCGATGAAGACTTCGCTAATTTACCAGAATTTCCGCTCGATTATGTAGACTTCGAGCGGGCGATCGCCCTGAAAGTGCCTTTGCTAAAAAAAGCTTGCGAAAACTTCAAAGCCAAAGCATCCCCGATCCAGCAAAAAGAATTCTCAGGTTTTTGCGAAAGCAAAGAGAATTGGCTGGAAGATTACGCCTTATTTATGGCACTAAAAGATCACTTTGGCGGTGTTAGCTGGAACAATTGGGAACCAGAAATTGCCCGTAGAGAGCCAGAGTCGCTAGAGAAATGGCGCCAGCAGCTAAATGCTGAGATTTATTACTACAAATACGTCCAGTTTGAGTTTTTTCGCCAGTGGACGGAGTTGAAACGCTATGCTAACCTGCGGGACATTAAAATTATTGGCGATATACCGATTTATGTAGCTCACGACAGCGCGGATGTATGGTCTCATCCAGAAATATTTTGCTTGGATGAAGCCACCGGAGAACCAGCTTTAATGGCGGGAGTCCCGCCTGATTACTTCAGCAATACAGGTCAATTGTGGGGCAACCCGGTATACAATTGGGAGAATTTGCAAGCAAATAATTTTGAGTGGTGGGTGCAGCGTTTTGAAGCGATTTTCGCTTATGTAGACGTAACTCGGATCGACCACTTTCGAGGATTTGACGCTTACTGGGCGGTGAAGCGCGGACAAGAAACTGCGATCGAGGGAGAGTGGATTAAAGCGCCGGGAACAGCTTTGTTGGATCTAATTAACGAGAAGTTTGGCAACTTGCCGATTATCGCTGAGGATTTAGGGGTAATTACTCCAGAAGTGGAAGCTTTGCGCGATCGATACGAGTTTCCAGGAATGAAGATTTTGCAGTTTGCTTTTGCCGGTGGTCCGGGCGATCCTTTTTTGCCTTTTAACTACGATCGCAACTGCGTAGTTTACACCGGCACCCACGACAACGACACGACTGTCGGCTGGTTCAATCAACTGCAAAACTACGAAAGAGATGAGGTTTTGCGTTATTTGGGCTGCATCGATCCCCAAGGAATTCACTGGTCTTTAATCCGCATGGGCTGGATTTCTATTGCTAATATGGCAATTGTGCCGTTTCAAGATTTGTTGGGTTTAGATACTGACGCGCGGATGAATTTTCCGGGGAAACCAGAGGGAAATTGGGGATGGCGGTATCGACCCGAAGCTTTGAATTGGGAAGTGCGCGATCGGCTCAAAACCATGACTTACATCTCCGGCCGCGCTCCTAATAAACATTGATTATCGCGAAGGGGTAATTGGTAATTGTTAATGGGTAATATCCAATCTGTTAGCATCGGAATTATTCCTATCTCTATACTCTTGATCTGCGTGAATCAGCGTCAATCCCTTGTCATCTGCGGTTCAGAAATTCTCTTTTTTTGACCGCAGATACAGGCAGATAAACACAGATTAACGCAGATGAATGATATCAATTACGCTTGCACCATCCGTGATTGTTAACCGAAAGCATCCAGGCTACAAGCCCCCGGATTCATCCGTCCAGAAATAAAAAACCTGTATCCCATGAAACTTGCCGAACGTATTTATCTCGCGCAAGTCAATGCTTCAATTCTAAAATCTAAAATCTAAAATCTAAAATCGATTGACTGTTGACTGGATTTGACTATTCCGATGCTACCGGGTTTGATAGAATGGGTAATTGGTAATTGGTAAGGAGTGCATCAAGACGGACATTATAATTAAACTCTGTGGACTGCCCGCTATTACCTATTACCTATTACCCATTAACAATTACCAATTAACACTCAACCTTCATTCTTGGGCGGTGCTGAAGGCTTGAGTTCGCTTGCTTTAAAAACAACTTCTTTGGCGACTCCAGGATCTCCGAGTGGTTCGGCTTGTCCGTTATTAACAGCAACCATTACCCCGCCGGCGTTACCTGCTACGACGACCAATTGCTTTTGAGCCCCCCAGGTGCGAACAGTCCCGGTCGGCAAAGTTCCCTCAAACTCTGTTTTACCATCGACTTCAACTTGCATCCACGATTCTGCTTTAAAAGTGACGTTAACCATCACTGGTTTATTGGCAGATTTATTTGAATTTTGACCGGTTCTTACTGCTTCGACAGCCTCGTAACTATCCGGTTTCTGATTTTGTGAGGCTCTTGATGCCTCAGCAGCGGCGCGAGCTTGTTCTTGCTGACCAAGCGCTAGTTCTTCGGCTCCCGCACCGTTTTTTGCGGTAATAGAACCGCTCATCAACTGAGATAAGACATTGACCGAACAGATAATTAGAAATGTGTAAAAGAGGTAGAGGTGCATCGGCCGCAACTGAGGCCCATCTTGCCAGGATAGCTTGGTTCTCGATCGGGGTGGCGGTTCGATCGGGAAAAAGTCGGCAAACTGAGTTCCGTCCAAACCCATTGCTTCAGCGTAGCGCTTGATCAAACCCTGAGTGTAGACGGGCTCGGGAAGTTGGTCGAGTTGACCGTCCTCGATTGCTTGTAGCAGATTCCGCCGAATCATTGTTACCACGGCTACTTTGTCCAAACAAATCGACTGCTGTTCGCGGTACTGACGGAGTTGAGTTCCAATTTCCGCTAGCTTCTTCTGAGCTGTTTCTGGCTCTTGGGAGTGCAGTTTCTGCTTAGTTGTTTTGAAGAATAAAAACAATAAATTCTTTGTCATATGCTGTGCTCCTGGGAATTTACTGGCACGCTTATTGATGTTAGGTTGACTAGATTCCATAAATAAATAATTTCCGCATCTTCTAGGGGTCGGCAGCAGCCTGGTGGCAATATTGGCGAACCAGGCCGCTGCAATTGAATCGGGCCAATGGCTGTGCGGTGCAGGCGCACCACGGGATATCCCAAGATCTCGGCTGTTCGCCGAATCTGTCGGTTTCTGCCTTCTGATAGAATGACTTCTAACAGAGTTTGGTCTTGCGCGCGATCGAGAACTTTAACTTTCGCGGGCAAAGTTTTTCTGCCGGACAAGATGATGCCCTGACGCCACGTTTGTAGTATGGGTTCCGGGGGATCGCCGCTCACCCAAACCTGATAAGTTTTGGCGATCGAGTGACGCGGATGGGTCAAACAAAATGTCAGCTTACCATCATTGGTGAGCAAGAGGGCGCCGGTGGAATCTGCATCTAAGCGTCCTACGGGGTGGATGCCTTGACCGGATCGCAGTTGTGGTGGCAGCAAGTCGAGAACTTTCGATCGGGCCCTTGGATCGCTGCAAGTAGAAACTACGCCGGCCGGTTTGTTGAGCAACAGATATACCTGTGCGGGTCGATCCGTTGGTTTCACTGGGACTCCATCGACTTGGATAAGATCGCGATCGGGATTCGCTTTTTCTCCTAAGCGAACAATATTGCCATTAACTCGGACTCGTCCAGCTACAATCATCTGTTCTGCAAGACGACGAGAGGCAATGCCCCACTGGGCGAGGATTTTTTGCAGCCTTTCATCAGACATGACGGGAGTGTGGAAATCCCCAACGAACCAGCGGTGGGGAGGAAACACGACACGGTTAATTGATTAACCGTACTAGCAATGCTCAATTCCTGGTTGGGAATAAATTATAATGCTGACCAATTATTAGAGGACGCCCAGCCTGGCACAGATTGTCCTTGTGCCCGGTGCAGATTGTCCTGATGGCATTACCCTGAATGCTGTGCAAAAACTACGACGAAAAGACTCGCGGCAGGCACAGGTTTGCACCGTTGGTTTGCGGCTGGTTTGAAAGGTGTGGGTCTGACCCGACCATAAACCAACACTACCATAAATCCCGTACTCCTGGTTAAATTTATACGCTCGATCGCGAATTTTTCATCGGGATCGCACAACTCGTGAACTCCCCAAAGATCCCAAGGGGAGAAAGGTGAGAATTTTTCTGCTTCTGGCGTGGCTGATGCCAGATTTCTGCTTGATTTTGGAGTTAATGGGACTTGTGTTCATCAACCCGGTTTCTAAGGAAAATCAGAGGTTGACGGCGATAGATATATGAATAAACCGGGTTTTTGAGGCCGGATGCACAAGCTCTAGTTAAATTTCTGTGCTTGAATATTAAGGTTTATATTCTGAAATCGTTTATGACTGTCGATCGAAACTCTCTTCAATTTGACAATAGAGATGGGGCTGCTGGCTCTGGTGGGACTGTTAATCTCGACCTTGAGCCGGGGAGACCTTCGCCGAGTCAAGGCAGCCGGATCGCGAGCGCGGTGCTGTCTCCGGCGGTACAGTTGTGGCTGCGATCGCAAGTTCAGCAGGTGGACGAGTTGAAGGTGAAAATTGAGGGGAGCGATCGACAAATCTTCAGCGGTGCGATCCCCAAAGTCACGGCTGCCGCTCGGGGTGCTGTGTATAAAGGACTACACCTAACTGAAGTTGCCATAGAGGGCTGTGGCATTCGCATCAACCTCGGTCAAGCTCTCAAAGGCAAACCCCTGCGTCTGATGGAATCCGTTCCCGTGGCAGGCGTTTTGAGGGTCAGCCAAGCGGATTTGAATGCGTCGCTGAAAGCGCCTTTGCTGGCTGATGCTTTGAGCGAATTTTTGCTGCCTATGCTGCCACTAACAGATAGGGAAAAGTCGCTGAAGTTGCAAAATTCGCAGATTGTAATTGAGGCGGGTTTGTTGACGCTTTCGGCGGCAATTTTGCGCGCTGGCGGTAGGCAAATTCCTTTGGTATTGCGGACTGGTTTGCGGATAGCCAGCGGTCGCGAATTGATGTTTGAATCACCAGAAATCGAACTCAATGGAGAATTAAAAAGCAGTGATTTCAATGGTTTTAAAATTGATTTTGGGCCGGAAGTTGAGATAGAAGAATTGATTTTGAGTCCGGGGGAGATTGTTTGTCGGGGAGGAATTAGAGTTTTGCCTTAGTTAGTTGACAGTTGGCTTTAACCTGGTTCTTCGGTAGAGCCTGGGAATACATACCCAATGCCCAATTCCCAATTCCCAATTCCCAATTCCCAATTCCCAATTCCCAATTCCCAATTACCGATTAATTAAAAAAGAGTCGATCGCGGGCAACAGTAAAGTGACAAAATAGTAGACTAACGGCGCGGTAAAAACATAACTGTCGGTGCGATCGAGAATGCCGCCGTGACCGGGGATCAACTGTCCCGAATCCTTAACGCCGGCGTCTCGCTTCATCATCGACTCAGTTAAATCTCCCAACAGGCTAGCAACGCCAATCAACAGACCAAAAGCAGCCCCTGTATACTGCCACCCCGGCCAGTGCAAATACCAAGAACCAGCGACTGCCACGGCGATGCTGCCGCAAACTCCAAATACGGCACCTTCAACGGTTTTTTTAGGACTGATGTGGGATAGGCTAGTGCGCCCGAAGAATTTGCCGACAAAATAAGCCCCAATGTCAGCGGCCCAGATGCAGAGGAAAGCCAGCAGCAGCGAAGTCAATCCTAAAGATATGTGGCTGGAAGTTGTCCAAGACGGCGGCGAGGAAATGTTAACGGGCAAATTGCTTGCTACTGCTTGCGAAAGTTGGGTTGTAGCAAGATTGCCTGGGTCGAGGCCGACTCGCAGCCGTACCCAATAGCTGGGCAAATAACCGCCGTAGAACAATCCTAAAACTGAGGAGGCAATATCGGCGATCGTCGATAATTTAGGTTGGAATAACAGGTAGAAACAAATTAATGTTCCCGCTAAGGGGAACATGGCATCTACGAGTTCCGGTGCTAGGGCGGCAGTAATTAATAGCCCTTGACTGACGGCTAAGGTAGTTTTGGCAGCGGGTGCAATACCTTTAGCCCTGGCTAATTGAAAATATTCCAATTGCCCTAGGTAGACGATGACTCCAAAGCCGACGGTGAAGTACCATCCGCCCATAATAATCATTCCCAAAGCAAGGGCGATCGCAACTATTCCACTCAGGATACGAGACCAAGGCATAAAATGAATTTCTCTTGCAGACGGCGGTGGATCATTCGATTTTGGATTTTGGATTTTGGATTTTGGATTTGAGATTTTGGATTTTTCTAGAGCACGAGTTGATCCCTTGCACAACTAACCCCCATCCCCCATCGGTCATCCAATATCTCAAGTCAGGCGGTCAATCCAGCTATGGTGGCCCCTATTCTTAAGTATGAAGGTTAATTGAACGTAAAAAAGGTTAAGAATTACATTTAGGAATGGGCATAGGGCATTGGCCAAACAGGGCATTGGGTATGTATTCCCAGGATCTGCCGAGGAACCAGGTTAAAGTTAACTGTCAACTGTCAACTGTCAACTGTCAACTGTCAACTGTCAACTGTCAACTGTCAACTGTCAACTGTCAACTGTCAACTAACTTCTAATCCAGCTTTTCGCCGCTGAGAATAAATATGGGATTGACGGCGGCAAAGGTTTGACTGAGGCCGCGAGTCTCCAAGCGGTTGACGGCGGACTGGACTACTTCAATGTTGCGGACTTGCAACTCGGCGAACCCTTCGGAAAGGGCGTAAAGATTCTCTAAATTGCCAGCGGTGGCGACAACTCTACCGTGGGGTTGCAAGTACCGCCAGACTTCTTGGAGAATGGCTTTAATGGGGCGACCTCCTTCGATGCAGACTCGGTGGGGGGGTTGGGGCAGGTTTTCCAGGCATTCCGGGGCACTGCCTTCTATGACTTCTACGTTGTCGAGCTCGAATCGATCGCAATTTCTGCGAATCAAGCTTGCTACTTCTTCGTCCCTTTCGACGGCGATAATGCGACCTTTGGGACACAGCAAACCTGTTTCTACGGCGATCGTACCAGTACCTGCACCGATGTCCCACACGACTGAATCTGCTTGCAGCCGCAGGTGGGAGATTAACAGCAGTCGGACTTCTCGCTTACTCATGGGAATTCCCGGTAAACGTTCAAATAAGTCATCCGGGATGCCTGGAGTGACGTAGGGCCAAAGCATAGTTATATTTTTGATTTTTGATTTTTGATTGAAGCAAGACGGCAGTTGGAACTCGCCGAAGAAGTAGAAATTCTCCCAATTTCCCCCAAGCCTTAATATTTACTGTCGCACAACCTTGAGAGTTTGGAGGTTTCTATCGCTACAACCTGTGATTTTGCCGCCGGCGGCAAGGATTTGTTGCAGGTAGTCAACGGCTGCTGGGGTAATGATTTCACCGGGCATCAGGACTGGTATTCCTGGGGGATAGGGACAGATGAGTTCGGCGCACAGGCGATCGACTGCTTTGTCTGCAGGTAGTGTTTCGGTTGAGGAAAAGAATGCCTCGCGCGGGGACAGTGGGGGAGGGGAAAATCGGGGGGGGGAGAGAATCTCGTCTTCTTTCTGACTTCTTCTTTCTAACTGAGATATTGCAGGATGCTCAAGAACGGGCAAGATGCCCGTTCCACAACACATCAAGTTTCTTGTGGGGAGTAGGGGTTGGGCATCTTGCCCGCCCCTAAAAGGCTTATTGACTATCGTGTTAGATGTGACTTCTAAAAGAGTTAAAGCTTTAACTAAATTGTCAATATCTGATTCTGTATTTCCCAAGCTGATAATAAATGTTAGATGTTGGGGCATGGGAAGTTCTGCGGTGACGCCGAGTTGAGAGTGCAGAATTTCATCTGCAGCAAATCCTGTGATTCCTAAATCTGATACTTTTACTGTTAGCCTGGTGCGGTCTAATGCTGCAAAACCCGGTGTATTTAAAGGTTCTAAAACTGATAAGCCAGGAATTAGATTGATGCGCGATCGCGCTTTTTCGGCTAGCAGTAAAGTTTGGGTCATTAACTGTTCGCCGTGGAGTGCCATTTGTTGGCGGGCTGCGTCTAGGGATGCTAATAATAAGTAACTCGGACTGGTAGATTGTACTAACTGCAATGCTCTATTTAATTTTTGGATATCTATGCGATCGCCCTTGATGTGCAGCATCGATGCTTGTGTCATTGCACCGAGGGTTTTGTGGATGGATTGTACTGTTAAATCGGCACCTGCTGATACTGCTGGTTCGGGCAAGTTTGGATGAAAGTTAAAGTGCGCGCCGTGGGCTTCGTCTACTAATAACGGTATGTTGTATTGATGGGTAATTTGGGCGATCGCCCGCAAATCTCCGCAGACGCCGTGATAGGTTGGGTAAACTATCATTACTGCTTTGGCGTCGGGATGTTGTTCTAATGCGGAGGCTGTGGCTTCTGGGGTGATGCTGTTGGCAATATCCCAATCCGGGTTGTACTCTGGATTGACAAAAATGGGAATTGCACCGGATAAAATTAAACCAGAAATTGCCGATGAGTGGATATTTCGAGGTAGGATAATTTTATCGCCGGGGCCGCAAGTCGCTAAGATGGCGGCGATAATTCCGCAAGTCGAACCGTTAGCCAAAAACCGAGTTGATTGGGCTCCAAATGCTGCGGCGGCTAAGTATTGAGCTTCGGCAATTGCACCTTCTGGGTTAAAGAGATTGTCTAACTCCGGCAATTCCGGCAAATCCGATCGAAATACTGCCGCACCGAATAAGTCAATTAGGGGTTGAGAGATTCCTTGTCCGCCTTTGTGTCCGGGGGCGTAGAATGGGGCGTGGGGGTGATTTGTGCGATCGCGCAAGGCATCTAATAGAGGCGTTTGTTGTTGAGAGTTTGCTGGTGACACGCTTAATCCTGATTTGATTATTTGGAATTATAGCAACCGCCGAGGTTTCACTGGAGGTTATTAATTGCTGAAACCCTTGCGGGCAATTCCGCGATTGTATCGACTTCTTCCTTTTTCCTTGCAATCGCCCACAAGCAACACCGTCTCAATTTCAAACTTCTCTAAAATGACTTAACATCGACTGCTTAAGTATGAAACCCAAACAGTTGAAAATCCTGGCTACTGCTTTACTTATGGTTTGTCTAGGGCTGTAGTTTCAGTTAAAGGACAAAATTATACCACAGTCTACGGCTATTTTTCAGCTTACTGTTGTGAGGAAGTTTTGGACGATCGCGCACTACTGTCACAAACTACCAAGACGCTTTAACCGATTGACCCAAAAGCTATCAAAGTTAAGCTTTAATTCAAGGTAGATTATTGAGTCGCGATCGCCCAAAATTCTATCCTAATTGAGCTTGCCAATTCATTGCATATTGTGCAATCAGCTCTGCCTGGTCAGTCCAATTAACGATTTGACGTGCTTTAATAAAGTCCACGTCGTTGCCAGAAATACAGTCATCCAGCTTGATACCCGCAAACACACCCCACTTCATACCGTGCACCAAGATAAAGAGTGCAATATCAGGGTGAATCACTAGATCGGGATTGTTAACTAAGTCTAGCGATAGCAAATCCGAATATTTCCGATAATTGTAATCCCAGGTCAGTTGCACGTACCCCCGTCCGTAAAACGGATAATAGCGCAGAGTTTTGCGGTGGTTCTCCCCTTCAGGTTCGCCCAAATAATACGATTCCTTTACGGGTTGGAAACTATCTGCAGTTTCATGTTCAACAGTTGCGAGAATGTAAGCAATTTGAGCTTTAGAAGTAATTCCTTGGCGATGAGCTTCTTTGATAATTGCCTGCACCGCTGCTTCTTTATCACCGCCTTTCCAATCAGGTAACTTTCCAGCACCCTGCTTGGCATCGAGTAAAGCTTTAGCGGTTGTTGCCCCTAACACATCCCCGCCATCAAGTTTACGGCTGGCTTTAAAACTTCTTAAGGCTTCTTGCGTTTGAGTGCCGTAAATCCCATCAACAACCTCTAAAAGATGATTAGCGCGTAAGATGGTTTGAATTTCTGCACAGAATAGTTGATCTTCCACTAACACTCCAGAGTCAATATCATCAAAAGGAATCGATTGCTTTTGGTCAATCACGTCTTGGAGTTTCAGGCCGGATGGTTGGCTGGAAACAGCACGAGACTGTGCAGAAATTAATTGTGTCAGTTTAGTTTGCGTTACAAATCCCGCAATTCCATCAACCTGCAAGCCTTGTTCAGCCTGAAATTTTCGGAGGGCGGCATCAGTTTCGGTGCCAAAGATACCATCTGTTGTAACTGAAATGCCAACGTTGGCTAAATCTTCTTGAAGTTTGCTGACTCGTTCTCCCTGCATCGGAGGTATCACCAGACGCAAATCCCCGTCTTCGTCGCTGCTATAGGGGGCTGAATCAATTCCAGGGGAAAGGAAACTCACATGAAGGTGATCGTCATGTCCATCCCAAAATTCTACCCCTGTAATTTGTGGATCGTTGAACAAAATTGTTTTAATACGCAAAATTGGATTATTGTAGAATAAATCTACCAATTCTTGAGTGCGTTGGCGAGAGTATTTACTATCGTAATAGGTGAGAGGAATTTCTTCATCAGTGTTAGCAACAAGAGCAATATCAACATCGAGTCCCTTGTCATGAGAGCTATGGCCTGGAGTTGGCCCTTCTGCTGTACTGATGTCTCCGATGCCAATGCGGGGTCTAGGATATTTTTTTACCCACTCATTACACACATATTTGAGAGCCTGAATCACTTCGGGACGACCATAGCAATTGTCTCCGTAACATTCATAGCCATCTCCATTGGCAGGCATTTGTTCAAAAAAACCTCGTGTTCCCCAACTGAATTGCTCGATTTCTTCTGCTGTAAAACCAATATGTGCCGTGCAGTGGGTATGGTTATGTTGCAAAGTTTTAGAGCGTAAGTTGCGATTGATTTCTAATACCATTGTTAATTTCCTTTTTAGAGTGTGTTTTTCTGTTGCAAGATCGCTTTTTAGGAAGGCGATATTCGCCAATGCCAATGGCAAGGTAACGGAATGGTTAACATAATGACTCCTGAGTAACAGCCGATCGCAACCACTATATCCCCGAAAACTAAATTCAGCTTTGTCGATCGTCCAAATACCTGACCAGGAATTTCTTGATGGTACCCGCCACGTGATTTATCCGTGGAATCAATCCAAAATCGAAAATCGAGAATCCTCAAGCCCCCGCATTTATCCGTGGGGTCGCCTCTAAAATCTAAAATCTAAAATCTAAAATCGATTGACCCATTTCACGCATCCTTGAGAATTGCTATAGTTCGATCGCCCAAAAACCAGCGATTTTCCCCACAGGCTGATAATTGCGATCGGCCAAAGTGCGAACAGGCTTACCCTCCGCAACATCCCAGAGTGCGATCGTCCGATCCCAGCTTCCAGAAGCCAGCATTTTACCGTCAGGGCTAAAGGCGACACTCTCAACCCAGTCCTGATGGCCGATCAAAGTTTGAATCCGTTTACCCGTCGCCACATCCCAGAGTCCGATCGTGTTGTCAAAACTCCCAGAAGCCAGAGTTTTGCCATCAGGAGTGAAGGCGATACTCAAAACCCCTTGGTGATGACCCCTCAAGCTTGCAAAAATTTGACCCGCAGCCAAATCCCACAGTATGATTTTGTTGTCAAAACTGCCAACAGCCAGAGTTTTACCATTAGGACTAAAAGCAATACTCAAAACACAATTCTTGCCATCTGTCAAAGCGCGAATCAGTTTACCCGTAACCACATCCCAAAGTTTAATAGTTTTGTCGCTACTTCCAGAAGCCAGAGTTTTACCATCGGGACTAAAGGTAAAACTCTCAACCCAACTCTGATGACCGATCAAGGTGTGAATGAGTTTACCAGTAGCCACATCCCAGAGTTTGATAGTTTTGTCGCTACTGGCAGAAGCAAGGGTTTTACCATCAGGACTAAAAGCAATCTTCAAAACCCAATTTTTATGACCCGTTAACCTGTCAATAGATTTACCAGTAGCCACATCCCAGAGTTCGATCGTGTTGTCGAAACTTGCAGAAGCGAGGGTTTTGCCATCCGAACTAAAAGCAATACTCAAAGCTCCTTTTTGAGCGCCTCTGAAAGTTTTAATAACTGTGCCCTTAGCCACATCCCAAAATTTGATACTTTGGTCGAAAGTCCCAGCAGCGAGGGTTTTACCATCGGGACTAAAAGCGACACTCCAAACAGAACGCTGTTGCTCTGCCGAGGGATCTATCTGCTGGATCTGTGCCACATCCTGAACTTGAATAATTCTGTAATACCCCAATCTGGTTTTTTGATTAAAAAGTAAATTTGCATCAATACTACGCATTTTAATTGTCGCTTTTTCTACCGATCGCCACTGCCACCCTGTCAAGCAATACGCTAATATCAATGCTAAACTACCAAAACCAGTCAATTTTATGAAAAAATTGTGGTATTTTTCTTTGCCAAATATCGCCTTAAACTCCATAGCTGATTTCCTCCCTTAACCCTGAATAATATTTAGAGGCTTCTACTTTGACCATCTAAGAGCCGCGATTTATGCGATCGCACACCTGGCGGTCTTCTGTACTAAGATTGACATTAGGATTATTGAAATAATCGCGCATCCAAAAGCAACCATGCTTTAATAAAGCATCGAGTTCTAAACCCTCCAAATTCCACAAAATCATCGTCGTATCATCGCTACCCGATGCCAAAGTCTTACCATCAGGGCTGAAACTAAGACTGCGAACTGCCGCAGTATGCCCCGGCAGAGTAGCGATCCAAGTGCCATCCGGTTTCCAGAATTTCAGCGTCTTATCGTCACCCGTCGAAGCTAATATTTTGCCATCCGGGCTAAAACTGATACTATTAGCTGCCACCCTATGCCCCGTCCACCTTTTGAGCAAAGTGCCATCTGTTTTCCAAACTTTAAGCGTGCCATCATTGCTAGCCGAGGCAAGAGTCTCACCATTTGGGCTGAAACTAACGCCATAAACCTGAGCCTCATGCTTCATAGTATTTAGCAAAGTTCCATCCATTTTCCACAGTTTGACGGTCTTATCAAGGCTTGCTGAAGCAATAGTTTTACTGTCAGGACTAAAACTAAGACTCTTAACTGAACCGCTATGTTTAGAAAGAGTATTGAGCAAGGTACCATCTGGCTTCCAAAGATTCACTGTGGTGTCATAACTTCCAGAGGCGATCGTTTGACCATCAGGGCTAAAACTAACGCTCACAACTTGAGCTTTATGACCAGAAAGCGTATTCAGCAACGTGCCATCTTGTTTCCAAAGTTTTACTTTGCTATCCAAACTACCAGAGGCGATCGTTTGACCGTCGGGGCTAAAACTGACGCTATAAACTGGTGCTTGATGCCCAGAAAGCGTTTTAAGTAAAGAGCCATCTCGTTTCCAAACTCCAGCCAATCCGTTAGCACTTGCCGAAGCCAATGTGTCATTTTTTGGGCTAAAACTAACACCCAAAACAATATCAGTCTGCTCCGTCAAAGTTTTACGTAAGCTATTATTTAACTTCCACAGTTCAATGCTATTATCAATGCCGGCAAAGGCAAGAGTTTGACCGTCGGGGCTAAAAGAAGGGCTCCGTCCAGTTAAAGTATTCAGCAAAGTACCATCGCGTTTCCAAATTTTAACAATATTGTCAGCACTTGATGAGGCGAGCAACTTACTGTCTGGGCTAAAACTAACCTTGAAAATATGAGTATTATGCTCAATAGTTTTAACTAAAGTGCCATCGGGTTTCCAGATTTTTACCGTCTTGTCTTGACTTGATGAAGCGATAACCTCACCATCCGGGCTAAAACTAACACTCATAACCGGCGCTTTATGACCAGAAAAACTTTTCAGTAAACTGCCATCGAGTTTCCAAAGCTTGACCGTTCCATCCGCACTGCCAGAAGCAATAGTCTGTCCGTCTAGACCAAAACTAACACTACTAATCGGCCCTTTATCCTGAATGTTTTTCAACAAAGTGCCATCGCGTTTCCAAAGCTTAATTGTTCCATCAGTGCCAGCCGAAGCAAACATCTGACCATACCGCCTAAAACTCACATTAATAACCTCCCCTTTATGCTGAGAAAGAGTATTAATCAAAGTGCCATCGGATTTCCAAATTTTAATCGTCCTGTCCGCACTAGCCGAGGCAATAATTTCTCCATCCGGGCTAAAACTAATGCTATAAACTTCGTTGGTATGTCCCGAAAGAATCCTGAGTAAAGTCCCATCTAATTTCCAAAGTTTAATCGTATTGTCTGCACTAGCAGAGGCAATGATTTGATTGTCAGGACTAAAACTGATGTTATAAATAGGAGCTTTGTGACCTTTCAAGCGATTGGATTCTCTGATGCGATAAATAACGGATTGCAGGGCTGACACAACCTCCTCCTGCGTGTTTGAAGAAACCCAAACTGCCTGTTTCATTATTTTTCTGGCTTTTAAAGCTTCTATCAAAGCATCTAATTCTCTATCGGAGCTAAAAAGTTGTTCAGCCGATAGCGCTAAGCTTCTGCTTTGGGCTTGTAGATTTTGATTCCATTGATAAAATAGAAATCCTAATGTCACAGCAAAGGCTGTAGAAATCAGGCTAATTTTGCGGCGGAGGTTGTTACGCCGGCGTCGGAGGCTGCGCTGTAAAAATTCTGCCTCTACTTCGTTAAACCAATTTTTATCGTATTTGAGATGTTCGTCTAATACGTTCAGATAAGGGTTGGTATCCCAGAGAAATTCTTCTTGTTTTTCTTGGCGGCGTTTTTGGAGGCTGGGTTTGCGCTTCCAGGCTTTAATCAAAGTTGCATTAACCTGGTCAAGAACGTTTTGACAAGAGAGGAGGCTGCTGTCTATAAAATTAACAATGGGTTCTATTTTTTCTTGAAAACTAAGTAGTTTTTCTTGGCTTTTCCACTCGATAGCTGCTGGAGTTAGCCGCCGTTGCAAAATTAAATTTTCCTGATTTTCTCGTTCCCATACTATTAGCTTTTGCCATCCTCGCATCAAGACATCGTGGGCCGGTTCAACATAGCCTTTGCCTTCGGTATCTCGCCCTTTTACTAATAGACGTGCGGCACAAAATTGCTCGATGGCTTTTTGGACTCGTTGATTTTCCGGTTCGGGATAAATTAATTCTTCATCTAATACCCGCCGCCGAGCTAATTCACCACCGCCTACAGCTACCATTCGCAGCATGATGTGGCGGATGGTTTTTGCATAAGCACGATCGCTTTTAAGTAATTCGTCATATTCCGCGTCTGCTCTTTGGGTGAGACTGCGTGTAACTCCGCCCAATTCTTCATAGTCTTCTTGAGTAATTGCCCGATTATTTCTTTTCCCTTCTCTGACGTTTTTAATATAGTTAAAATAAAGTTCGCTCAGGGTGAAAGAAAGTAAAGGTAGTGCTCCGGGCATTTGTGCGACTTCATCAATTAATTGCTCTACCAAGGTGGCCGGTTCAAAATACATTACCTTAGCAGCAGCAGGATCGACAATCGCTTGGCGTAATTCTTCCCGTGTCATGGCGGGAACAACAAATCGTGATTTTTTCCAATAGGGCTTTAATGCTGTATCTCTAAATTGAGGTTCAAAATCTGAACGTAAAGTTATGACGATTCGCAACCAATCAGGGAGAGTTTCTAAGGATTTTTCTAACCAGTTTAAAAATAATTCTTGTTCTTGGCTATCTTGGCTGAGAGTCACTACTTCTTCAAATTGGTCGATGACTAACAGCAATTTTGTGTGAGTAGTAAAATTTTTCCAGGCACTTAGTTTGTATAACAAGCTTTGCAAAGTTTCTCCTGCTTGCAAACTGGGAGAGCTAGTGCTGGCTTCTGGTAAGTCTTTGTCAGAAACCAACTCGTTAGAGATAAGTGATTCTGGTAAATTTTCGTTTTCTAGGGCAGAGTTTAAAGCACTGAAAGGAGACTCACCCGGACGAATAGGAGAGAGGATGCGGCAGTTGGGTTGAGTTTTTTTCAATTGGGGAAGTAATCCAGCTTTGACTAAGCTAGATTTCCCTGAACCTGATGCGCCTAGAACCACAGTTAAGGGATGTTCTGTGACGAATACAACTAATTTTTCAGTTAAAGCCTGTCGCCCAAAGAATTTGTCGCTATCTGCTTCTTCAAATGATTGTAATCCTTTGTAGGGATTGGTGTTTTCATTGAGTTTGGGAGCGGGGGGCAATTGATTAATGTCAAAACCAGGAAGAATAAAAATATATTCGCCCTTATCATGGTGTTTTAACTGTGCAAAACCAGGGGTTTGTTTAGCTGCTATTTTGCAGAATTCTGATTGTAAATAGGCATAGAGTTCGGTTGCGGTAATCACGCCATCTTTGGTAAGGTCTGCTTCTCCCTCAAGCGCCTTGAGTAAAAGTTCTGCAAAGGGAGAGTGATTAGAACTTTCGCTTCGCTGTCCAAACCGATACAGGGAGTCGGCGGCTTTTTCATCATGCGCTGCTGAGGTAATGACTTGCTGGGCGCAGCCTGATGTGTAGCGAGCGTACCGTTCGCGATATACTTTTTGCGATCGCACTGCCTCCCGATGAACTGCCGCCCAGCGAAAAGTCCCAGCAAAGCAGCAATCCAGGATAATTAACGAATGGCGGCATGGCAGTTGGATTAAGCTATCGTGCAATCGCTGCATCGACAGCCAAGTGTCGCTATCATCTCGTTCACCATCTTGAGGAATCAAAAAGCCAGCCGGGCCTTCTGCATTGTCGAGTCCATCTAAGGCGATGCCATGTCCGGCAAAGTAGAACAAAATGCGATCGTCCGCTGCAACTTGCACTTTATTGCCATCGGGAAAAACCAGTATTTTCTCGGCAAAGCCTGCCAAGAGCTCGCTGATATTAGACAGAGTGGCATCTGTATCTAACAGTAACAAAACTTGGTATTGATACTTTTCCTCGATCAGATGGGCAAGTTGTTGAGCATCATTGGCTGCTGTTTGCAAGGGGGGAATGTTGTTAAAATAGCGATCGATACCAATCACCACTGCCAGACTGCGTTTAATCTCCGACATTCTTTAATTCCCCCGACTAATTTATTTCAAGTTTCAGTTTAATTCTGGTAAAACTGTCAACCAAAAACTAATTGCTAGTTCTTTTAAACTGATAGAGTTCTTGTTCGTTTGACTGACTCGTTGATTTTTGATTCACTGGTTGTTGCACGGGAGAACGAGGCCAGAGACCAATTAAGCCAATAGCCGCTGCGATTAAAAACGCAACTAGCCAAATTCCTAAACCTGTTATCCTTGAATTATTTTCTGTTTGAACGTTTAGCGTACCCGATCCAAATGAATGTGCACGGGTGAGATTGTTCGAGGCTGGAGAAGAACTTTCTACGGGAGTTTTGGCAAGCTGTTGTGCAACAGGTAGATGGTTGACTGTATTTTTAACCACAGGCTGAGAATTCATACTCTCTGGCTCATCCTCTACTCTTGCCGCCGCCAAAGGCTTTACTAATAACGGGCTATTGCCATTTGGACTGAGGAAAAGAGCCGCTGCCAGAGCATCTAACCCAGCCTGATGTGTAAAGTAGCTAAGATGGTCGCACGCAGTATCCGGTAATAGGATTTTGGGGGCAGGAGAGCGGTTAGCACTGACATTTTTGATGCTCGTTAAAGCAACGGCAATATCATTAGGTTGACTGAAAAATGCCAATTCTACAACTCTGTCTTTAGTTTTACCAAAAAGGTTGGTCAATAACCGCTGTAAGGGATTTGATTCCTTGTCTGGTTGAAATTCTAGAGCTTTTGAAACAATTGAGCGATCGCCCGCAATAATTGTATAGGGAACCCCTGGGTCAGGATTTTCGGCAAGTTTTTTCAGAAAAGCAGAATCCGGTCGCATTTGCTCTAGCGAGTAATCATTTGCTTCTAAAAACTCCAGTAATTGAGCAACTATTTTGGTCGGCCAAATAATTTTTGAAAGTTGATTCAACCCTATCCCAAGCGCTGTGAAAACCCAATCCTGTACTGTAGGCCAAGGAGAACCCCCATTAGGTGTCCCTAACATCACCAAGTGCTGGACAACCTGATTCCCACCTTCTCGCTCAATAAACCAGCGAGAAACCAAGCCCCCCATTGAGTGAGCCACAATATGCAACTGCTTGCCGTGATTTCCTCCCAAACCAACTGCTTGCAATCTTTGACCTAATAAGCGGCTATTTTCCTCTATGGTTGTTTGGATATTCTCGTAGTCAAAAGTCAAAACTAAGTCATAAATTTCTGCAATCTGTCGCTGTTGTCCCTCCACTTCTACTAACGTCTGTCTGACACTAGGAACCATACTTTGCGTGTCCCCTATAATCCCGTGAATGTAGAGAATGATTCGCTGGGCTTTGGCAACTCTAGCTTTAACTTGCTCTGGATTTTTTTCGTAGCTGACATCACCTTTTTCGCTGACCTCTGCTACAGCTAAAATAGGATATTCATAAGGTCTTCCCAATTTTTGATGGGCGACTTTTTCAAAGAAAATTCTGATGGACCCGTGAAGGCTGCGACTGCTAACTGTTGGTTTGGGTAAGCGTTCCAGCGTAATCTCTGTTTTGCCATCTTCTGTTCTCGCCCCTCTTCCTAATGGCAAGAAAAATTCCCCATCATAAGCAAAAGGTAATATATGCTCATTTTCCGCTAATTCTTGATTGACCAACAAGTTGAGAGGGGTTGTTGGTGTCACCGCTTCATAATCTTCTACATCACTTAACTCCAAAGCACTTAACCCTGGATCAGTGCCTCGGCTGGTTGTAAATTGGAAAGATTCACTCACGCGATTTTGTTGCCGCAAAATCGCAGGTAAAATCAAATTCCCTAAATCTCGACTCGCTTGCGGTACAGTGGTGAGATTCACTTTCGCTTTTAAAGTTGGATGAGCTTGAACTTCGACGGCACCCTGTTGTAAGGCAGTGCTGCGATTAGCCTTAATTGGTTGAGCATCTTGAGGTCGGACAATTGTAATCGTGACTTCCTTTGTCATCCAATCATCATAATTTCCTTTTGCTCTCACGGCTTCGCGAGTATTAAGTTGTGCCATCAAGGTATTCAGAGTTCCCTCTGTTTCTCCAAGAGAACGAGTCAGTTTAGGCGGCGCTAGTCCATCTTGTTTTAGCAAGCTAGCATCAAATTCTGTGGTACATACAATTAGCTTGAGAATATCCTTATATTCAGTAATGCCTTGTTCAAAATATGCGTCTGGCACTTGAAATATAATATCATCAAAGCTGGTAATACTAGAGGGATTTTCTGAATTGTTGGCGGGGAGCAATATGCTGCTATCTCTGTCAAAAAATGGAGTGTCTACGGCAAAACTTTCGGAAAGAACGATTACATTACAAAACAACTTCTTGTCACTTTTATTAGTCAGCCTTATTTGGATGTTTGGCGCTTGCCACTCCCCATTGTCATAGGCGTAATCGACACGCATCTCAGATGAGGAGATGTTTCCGTCTCTATCCCCTGGCGAAGATTCTTGCTGACCGCAAAGCAGAATTATTTCCATTTCCACTTCGTCGGTTTTAATGCGGCTAGTCGCAGGAGTGGAGAGTTGTAAAATGTTATTCCAACGGGCAATATGTTCTAAACGATAAATCACCTGTAAAGCAATTTCATCTGTGTATTCCGACTGATTTGGTTCTTCGGGGATCGGAGCAACTAAAGGCCGGTTATTATCAGGCTGTAAAATCCAATACTGACCCTGACTGACTAACAGATGGTAATCTGCATCTTTAGCTTCATTTACCTGCTGCACATACAAGGAAGGTTTGTTGCCAATTGCTGCTTTTGACAGTGCTTCTTGCAGATTTTTGATGCCTTGGACTTCACTTTCATCGCCCTTAATGTAAATTTTCAACGCTGGCAACGGCAAACTTGTCACCACGGCCCAATAGCTCTCAGTTTCTGATAAGCTGTCTTGACCGTTAATAATTTCTACTTGGCTGCGTTGTGGCAATACCTGAGTTACTCGTGCTTCGCCTAAAGCTTCTGAAAGTTGGCGCAACTTTTCGGGACTGCTGCCATAGGGGAAAAATGCTAATCGAGTATCTCCCCCATTAGAGGGTTTAGGAATTCCGTGAATAGACCCTCCATCAATTACCCAATTCCGAAGGTTTTGACTGTGAGTTAAGGTGAAGTAGTGAGGCCGTTCTTTAATAGCACCGCCCAAGAAAGGTTGGTCTAAATCCTGCCTGTCGGTTGCTTCTACTTGCGGCGACTGTTCTTTGACTTTTCCGGTCACGAGAGCATTCATATTTCTCGCTAAATCTCGATAGGTTATGTTGCCATTGGTTCGCTGTAGTGTTTGCAGCAAAAAGTAAGAGAAAGCTCCTCTAGTTTCTCCATCCTCAGTTTTGTATTCTTTCGCCAGTTCGTAGTCTCTACAGGCCGAAAACAAAATGTGTTTTCCCTTGGGCAAAATGACACCTGTTGTCTTTTTTTCTGATTCTTTAGAAGTGCTTAATATTTCCTGGATTGCTGGTGCGTCTTCGGCAAAAATAAACGTGCTTAGGGGTCGCTCTCGCGAGTCTACTAAGGCGCGGCGCACTGTTGTTTCTGCGGGTAAGTCTCTGGTGCCCGAACCGGAGTGGCAGCAGTCAAGAATGACAACAATGCGGGGTTCTTTTAGGGCTATTTTGGATATGAGGTAGGCTAGTTCTTTATCAGCTAAGTCCCGACCATTTTCTGCACGGCTGTCATAGCACACTAAAGTTTCATCTAAGCGGTCTGCCTCTAATTCCCAAAATTCCTCTGGTGATTTCTCTTGAGCGCCATGACCGGAATAGTAAAATAAGACAACATCTTCGCTGTCAGCGTTGCACAAATGCTGCTGGAAACCGCTGATAATTGCCTGACGAGTGGCATCTTGATTGAGCAGTATCCAAGGTTGGTCTGTAGGCTCTATCAGTTTCCATTCGCTATCTTGAGTAATTCGCTCTCGCAGATAAGCTTCTATAGCTTTAATATCGTTAACACAACCTTTTAAGGGAGGGACGAGAGGATTAGATGCGGGAGAATAGTTGTCAATACCAACTAACAGCGCGTAAATTTTTTTTGCCATAACTGCCTTGTTTAATTAAAGTGTTTAAATTGGTTTTAATCGTTAATAGCTAATATTTTCTAGCTATTAACGATTCTAGGAAATGGAAAAATGACACCAACTCTCACGAGCGGGAAATAAAATGTACCCAAAACCTTCCATCGGGGGGGATGCAGGTATCTTTAATCATTCCGTAGGAGTAATGCAGGAATTTACCCTTTTCATCGTTTCCGTCGGGTTCATTGCGCTCGTATCCATCGGCGAACCATTCCCCATAAGGATCGTGAACAATGAAGCCTGTGCTGTCATAGCCAACGAAGACAACGATGTGACCTTCTGGATAAGTAAAATAGCCATGTACAACTGCTGGGTTTCCACTCGCTAACCAATCTGTAACTTGTTCAATGGTGGCCGTTTCACTGTAGTTATCTTTCGCTCCATAGTCGCGCACAATTTGAGCTAGATCGTAACCACTATGCCGGCTTAATCCTTGATCTAAGGCATAGTTGTAAAGCTCATCCTCAAACTGCCCCTCACTGTGCCGACGAGGAATCTTTAGATACTCCAAACACATCGCTATTGAAGTAACATTGCAAGAACCATCAGGGTTCATTTCATTATCTCTCTGAGATTTGTAAGGAACCGGCAATTTAACTTCATCGCGTTTTGGATAAATTCTGGTAGTGCCTTCAAAAACTTCGGCGTGTTCTCCAAAAATATATCCAGTCCAAGTATTCTCAACAGGAGTATCAGCTAAGGTGATTTTTAAATGACCGCGCTCAACTTCAAATGATGCAACTCTGAGGGTGACGCCGACTTTGAGATTGTGTTTTTCTGCCGGCAATAAAGCATCGGATTGCAACGGTTTATTTTTAAGGAGAGTATCTTGGATAATTTTAACCTGAATTGAGGGAACCCCTTCCGCTCCTCGCGTTGCTACTTTATCAACTTCGAGGAGTTCGGTAGCTGTTCGTTTTCCCAAAAATCCTGGTTCATAGCAGCGATTTAGTTTTTGGAAGCGTTTTAAAACAGCAATAGAAACAGGGCCAAAGATATCTTCTACTGTGGGAGAGAGTAGCCCTTGAGCGATCAGAAGCTCTTGGATTTCCAGGCTTAACTCTCGATCGGCTACTATTTTGCTGACATCGTATTTGATATTTGTCTCGACAAAATCTTGGAGATGCATTTTTTATGCCCCTTTATGCCTCGGGTTTCCTTGTTGCATAGACCGAAACAGATTTGGATTGGGAGAAACTTTTTGCTTAATCCTAAAAATCTGTGACAGCGTAGGTTTAATAGTAGGAGAATAATTCCCAAAAAGTTCCTAGCTTTTAGTTGAGTCTTAAATTAGCCAAAAGGCCAGCTCGCCACTGGCCGTAAGTACAGGACAGAACCTGTACTTTTGGCTAGGTGTCGTGCAAAACCACAGGCTGGCAAGGCTTTTCGGAGGGCGATCGATTGGGCGATTTGAGATTTGAGATTTGAGATTTTAGAATTGCTCCCACGGGCTGTAGCGATCGCACGTGATGAGTACGCTACGCTTTTTTCAAGGGTTCACGGCCTGTACCGGGGGCCTGTGCCCAAATTGCATTCCGTCAGCATAAAAAATCAAATACAAATAAACCCGGTTGCTGTCATCTACTCCAAACAGCCGATATAAAATGCAGCTAAATTCCACTTAAAACAAATTTTCACTATTTAGATAGATGTCGTATTTTTAGTTTTTTATCTACGCTGATTGTATCGAGTTATTAATAGAATTGCCGTGATTTTTCCCAACCCTAGTCCGTTTCCAGGCCCCCAGATTCCCAGTACCGAACCGGGGCTGCCGACTATACCCGCATCGCCACCAGTGCCGGGCCCCGTACCCGAACCGATTCCCGGCCTTGTACCGGAACCGGTACCTGCGCCAATTCCCCAGCCAATTCCCGAACCGGTGCCGGAAACTGTACCCTCTCCAATTCCTCAAACAGTGCCGGAACCTATTCCTCAGACAATCCCTGAACCGGTGTAAATTATGTTTTAGTCGATCGCGAAATTTAAGATTGTTTGTCAGGCCGATCGCAAGAACCGGTTTCTCCAAAGTCCCCAATATTTTTGTGGAATATCAGACTTGAAAAAACTCGGTTTTTGCCTAAATTATCAATTAATTGAAGTTGAGCGCATTCTCTTTACAAAGGTCAACAGCACCCAAATCAGTGGATTTGCCGTCCGAGTATTCGGCCCTGACATCGAAAATACAGCCCGCATCCGAGCCGCCGTAGTCAGCTTGATCCCACTTAAAATCTGCCTTTCCCCGATCGGCAATGGGGGCATCTAGCTCGTTTTCTCCCCAAGTATCCTTATGGGGAGGAGACATATAAACGGCTGTCATCGTCTTGCCGCTGTTGTTAATCACCGAAATTTTGAGCATCTCAGCGAAAACGCTAGCTGCTGTGAGCCCTAACAGAGGCAGCGACAGCCCCGCAGCGATCGTTACTTTGCTTAACCACTTGTTAAGCATTTAGCCATCTACCTCAAGTTAGATATTTATTCAAGCTTAGCTGTGGAAGTTAGAACACACACGTCAGATATATTGCTGATACTTATGATATTTTGAAACAGTGATATGTTTCTAAATAGCTATGCTTACTGCCGGAATTGTCGGACTGCCTAATGTTGGCAAATCTACTTTGTTTAATGCTCTGGTTGCTAATGCCAAGGCGACTGCTGCTAATTTTCCTTTCTGTACGATCGAGCCAAATACGGGTATCGTGGCAGTGCCAGACGAACGGTTGAAGGTGCTGAGCAATATTTGCAATTCCGCGCAAACTGTGCCGACGCGGATGGAATTTGTGGATATTGCGGGTTTAGTAAAGGGGGCGAGTCAGGGAGAAGGACTGGGAAATCAGTTTTTGTCTCACATCCGGGCTGTGGATGCGATCGTCCACGTTGTCCGCTGTTTTGACAATGACGATATTATTCACGTTGCGGGTTCTGTCGATCCCCAGCGAGATATTGACATTATCAATCTCGAATTAATTCTAGCAGACTTAGCTCAAATTGAACGCAGGCTCGATCGCACTCGCAAGCTAGCCCGCAACAATAAGGAAGCTCAGGCCGAAGTGGATGTACTCGAAAAATTAGTCGCGGTTTTGAATGCGGGGAAACCGGCGCGGCAGTACAATTTCACAGATGAAGAAGCTCAATTAGTTAAAGGTTTGGAATTACTGACCAACAAACCAATTATCTATGCTGCTAACGTATCGGATGACGATTTAGCAACGGGAAATAGCTATGTCGAACAAGTGCGGGAAGTAGCAGAAGCAGAAAATGCTAAGGTTGTCATAGTTTCGGCGCAAGTTGAGTCAGAATTGGTGGAGTTATCTGAGGAAGAACGAACGGATTTCCTAGAATCTCTGGGGGTAAAAGAAGGTGGCTTGAAATCTCTGATTCGAGCTACTTACGAATTATTGGGTTTGCGGACTTATTTTACTAGCGGCCCGAAAGAAACTCGCGCTTGGACGATTATCGCGGGAATGTTAGCACCGCAAGCTGCAGGGGTTATTCACTCGGATTTTGAACGGGGTTTTATCCGGGCCGAAACTGTAGCCTATGAAGATTTGGTTGCTACGGGCGCGATGAATGCGGCTAAGGAAAAAGGCTTAGTTCGCAGTGAAGGAAAAGAGTATGTTGTACAAGAGGGGGATGTGCTGTTGTTCCGATTTAATGTTTAGCTTTTTTAAGGAGATTGCCACATGAAAATCGACATCTTTTCGCTGGCAATTGCTTGGGTGGTAACTTCAGTGAGCTTTTTTATAATTTCCAAGCTGCCCATCGGGGTAGATATTGACAGTTTTGGAAAAGCGATGATTTCGGCGGCGGTTTTTGGATTGCTGAATGCTTTTGTGCGGCCTATTTTTGTTGGAAATGTTGAACCCTTTGCGTTGCCAACTTATAGCTTGTTTGCGATTGTTATCAACGCTGCTATGTTTGGATTGGCGGCTTGGCTAGTCGAAGGATTTCGGTTGCGGTGGGGAATTTGGAGTGCTTTGCTGGGGGCGATCGCCCTCGGTTTTATTAACTCTCTTCTCTATGACGTGTTGGATAAGCTGCCAAATGTACGGTAGATCAAGGTAACGCGCGGGCGGAAGGAAGGGGCGGGTTTATTCATCCTGTTAGTTATCGCCAATATTTCAGGTGAAACCCGCCCCGACGGCAAATATTTTAGGTGTAATTCTCCCATATCAGGTATTTATTTTTTGGTATGGGTTGAGTTATTAGCCTTCACAGTAGTCGATAAATTTGTCGGGAACTAGGCGCAATTCGCCCGATCGAAATCGCTCGATCGGCATCCAAAATGCAGTATGTTCCCCATCTCCGTCTGCAAAATCCAGACTATCCAATTCATAAAATTTGGAATCGACAAAATCGCACTGGTATAGTTGTATTAATTCATGTCCGGCTTTGCCATTATAAACAAACAAGTTTTCTAAACAAGCCAAATATTTGATATTTGTTAACTCGGCTTGAATTTCTTCTTGAAACTCTCTTCGCAAAGCGTCGATGCTGTGTTCTCCAAATTCTATGCCACCGCCCAAAGCGCGGTAGAATGTTTCTTGTTTTACCGGATCTTCGCATTCGGACACGAAGATGCGATCGCCAGATCGAATCAATCCTAAAACAATGACCCGAATTTTACCTTGCATAATATAGCCATCAGTCATTAGTCATCAGTCATTAGTTATCAGTTAACTGGTTCCTAGGCTCTGCCTAGGAATCAATGTCCAGAGGCTCTGCCTCGCTTTCGGAGCAGCTTTCATAGGAGGCAGAGCCTCCGGATATGTGTTACCAGGCAGAGCCTAGTAACGAGTAGAATCCGCCCCTAATGAGTAATCACTAATGACTAATTATCAGCAGCAAAACCCTCTCTGCTCCTCCTATTTTCAATTGGCCAGTCTATATTTTCACCGCCGATAATTAGTTTTTCAATCGTTACGAATTCTTTACTGAGTTGCTGGAAAACATTAATCAAAACGTCGAGCCCAATTGCATCGCTAGTACCTAAATCAAACCAGCAGCGAGCCCAAGAACCTTGATACTCCATTTCTCCCATATTGTGCATCAAAGCCATCATGCTTTGGTCGGCTAGATTAACATCGTAATTCATATCACTGATGTCTAAGCCTTCATCTTGAACTTGCAAATTTTCCGCATTAAATCCTCCCAGTTTTCCCAAGAAAAACCAAGAGTCAAACACTTCTTCAACATACTGTTTTTCACCGTTTGAAGGCACGTTGCTGAACTTCAGCCAAATCCAGAGGTCAAAGGGGTTAAACTCGCGAAACTCTACTTGCATCAATTTTATCAAAGAAAGGGAATGGAATTGCAGGAATTGGATTGCAGGAGAGAGGAAAAGTGGGAGATAGGGAGACAGGGAAAAGTTTCCTCCTGACTCCTGACTTCTGACTTTCCCTCTGACTCTTTTTATAGTGGTGGTAAGGCCGCCGGCCCCCAGACTCCATCTGCATCTCTGATTTTATCGCGCATCGGGTCGCAGTCGCGAGATTTGCTGTCGAGACGGTTCCGGGTTCTGCACTGCTGAAAGAAGATTTCGGCTACTAAACTGCGCGGCAGTTGGTCGGGTTTTGCTAAGGCTGCCTCGAAGTTTTTGCGGGCTTCCTCAAGTAAGGTTTTGTTGCTGTCTTTTCCCTGGGATTGGGAAAACAAGATTTGTGCTTTTAGATAGAGAACTTCTGGATTGTTGGGCGTTTCTGCTAGGGATTTGTTGGCAAACTCTAAAGCGCGATCGTACTTTTTCAAGTCTCGATAGCCTACTGCCATGCCGCGATAAGCTAAGTAGCGGGGAGAGGCTTTTTGTTCGAGTCTTTGAATTGCTTCGTTGGGGTTGGAAAAGGGCAGGTTTGTGGCTAGCATTAAGTCCATGTAGCCTTTGATCAGGTTTAGTTCTGGGTCGTTGGGCGCTATTTTGTCGGCGGCCTCTAGGTATTGAAATACTACTCGCAATTTACTCAAAGCTTGGGGTGCGCCTTTGGCTGTTCCTTCTTTGGCTATAATGTTCGCCCCTTCTAGAAAGTGACCGGCTGCTGTGTAAATATTGCCGCGCAAGGGATTAGTTTTAGTCAAGTTTTCGCCGACTTCGCGGGTTTTTTGCGCGTAGGAATTCATCGAGTTGAAGTCTTTTTCGATGTAGGATAGGGATGCGGCCATCGCATAGGCTAGCGGCTCGTTTGGTTCGGCTGATAGTGCTTGTTGAACTTGAGTTTTTGCTTGTTTGTAGTTTCCTTGCTGAAACATTGTTTTGAAAGCGGTTTCGGTGTTGGGCCCGATCGCCTGCGGGTTGCTGCTGCGAAAGGGATCGCCCGCTACTGCTGAGTTAATGCAGATGCTGAGGGCGATCGCTGCTGCACTGGCGATCGCCCGCACTGTCTGTTTAGAACTTAACATTTGCTTGCCCACCGATGCTAAAGGGTTTTTCGTCATCGTCAATTCTCTCAATGGAATATACTGTAAACTAGAAACAAGAGAGTTAAATTCTCAGACTATCGGGCCGCGGTCAAAAAAAGAGTGAAATTTGCTTGATTTTTTCTAGCTGTTGCGGTATATTTTAATAATGGGAGTGTGACTTTCAGTATATAGACGCACAGATTTCCATTATTAAAATATACCATCAAAAAACTCAAAAAGCAAACACCAATCCTGAAAAAAAAAGAAAATTTTTGTTAAGATTTATGTAAAATAATTGTGGGCTAGCGGCCCCAACCAAAAACAGCCTTAACTATCAATAGCACAACCCGAAGTTCCCCGATCCAACAATAACTATTTTTCTGAGTGTTAACTGTAGACTGTTGAGTGTTAACAACTGCCAACTACCAACTGCCAACTACCAACTGCCAACTACCAACTGCCAACTAACAACTGCCGTTAATGCTTTATCTAAAAAACTTAGTATATCATCCTACCGCCTGTCCGAATCCTATTCTGAAAAATATTAACTTAGAACTGCCATCGCAGCAAATGGGGCTGATTGTGGGTCGCAGCGGTTCAGGCAAAAGTACGCTATTAGAAATATTAGCAGGTTTAGCCGAAAAAACTAGCGGCGACATCCGTTGGCGGGAACAAGAATTAACACCAGAACACTTGCAACAGTTAGGAGGGTTAGTATTCCAGTTTCCAGAAAGGCATTTTTGCGGAGGCACAATTTTAGAAGAATTGCGGTTGGGGCATCCTGAATTGGGACAAGAACAAATTAACTCAGCAATGGCAGAAGTGGGGCTCGGACATTTGCCGCTGCGCGCTTCCCCCCACGCTTTAAGCGGCGGACAACAGCGCAGGGTAGCCCTGGCGGTGCAGCTAATTCGGCAGCCGCATTTGCTACTTTTGGACGAACCGACGGCGGGTTTGGATTGGTCGATGCGGCGGCAGTTGGTAAGCTTGTTGAGTAAGTTGAAAAGTCACTGGACTTTGTTGATTGTTACTCACGATGCTAGCGATTTGTTGAGTGTAGCCGATAAATTTTGGACTCTAAACCACGGGGATTTGCAGGAGGTCGATCGGGCTAAATTAGAAGCTAAGGAAACGAGTTTTGTTAGTCATTAGTCATTAGTCATTAGTCATTAGTCATTAGTCATTAGTCATTAGTCATTAGTCATTAGTCATTAGTCATTCGTTAGTGCGGCGGGTATATCGCATTATGAAGCATTTTTAAGTGCAGAGAATTTGCAGAGCTTACAAAAGAGTGGGAATAGAAGATGAATCAGATTACAATGCCTGTGTTGCCCCAGATGAATGAGTTGTGGCAAAAAACGCTGAATTGGCAGCCGGATGAGTCGCAGCAACAACAATTTCAGCGACTTTATGAGTTAATTGTCGAGGGAAATCGCTCCTTGAATTTAACTCGAATTACTGAGCCGAGGGAGTTTTGGGAAAAACATTTGTGGGATTCTCTGCGAGGAATTGCGAAACTGCTGCCAGCTAATCACAATTCGGCGGAAAATCCCGAATTTGCCGCCGAGTCGGTGCAGAAAGCGATCGACATTGGGACTGGTGGGGGTTTTCCGGGTCTGCCGATCGCGATCGCCCTGCCGCAACTATCAGTTACTTTGCTCGATTCTACGCGCAAAAAAATTACTTTTTTGGAAACAGTTGTGCCGTCTTTAGGGATAGAAAATGCTGCGACTTTGTTGGGCAGATCAGATGAAATTGCCAGAGTGCCACAGCACAAACAAGCTTACGATTTAGCCGTTCTCCGAGCAGTGGGAGCCGCTCCTCTCTGCGCTAAATGCGCGCTGCCTCTGCTGAAAAATGGCGGTTTGGCTGTACTTTACCGTGGAAATTGGACGGTGGAGGAAGAGACGGAGTTGCAAAGGGCGATCGAGCATTTGGGCGGCACAGTTGAGTCAGTAGAAGCATTCACAACGCCGACGAGTCAGGGGGCGCGGCACTGCGTTTACTTGCGGAAAGTTGTACAGCAGTTCGAGCGTCCCGTGCGCTAGTAGGGACACGGCACTGCCCGTTAGTGTCAACTTAATGTCAAAAGTAGTATTAGTATACCGTCTACCGATTAGGTCCCGATCCCCCCTAACCCCCCGCCGGAGGGGGGGACAAGAAATATTCTCAAAGTCAACCCCTACTCCCCTTATTAAGGGGGATTTAGGGGGATCGAGACTGGGCTAAAAGCGAGATTTCTCAGGGGTTTCAGTCTTAAGTTGACACGAAGAAGGGCACGGCGCCGTCTGCTTTATTTCATCTAATTGAAAACTACCCGATCGCCTTTTCGTAGCGCTGGTTAATTTCCGCCCAGTTAACCACATTCCACCAGGCTTTCAAATAGTCGCCGCGCAAATTTTGGTATTTGAGATAATAAGCGTGTTCCCAAACATCGTTGCCCATAATTGGATAATTTCCCTGCATGAAAGGAGTGTCTTGATTGGGAGTAGTTGCAATCTCAAGTTTGCCGGCTTTTGTGCGGACTAGCCAAACCCAACCACTGCCAAAACGCTTTGTACCTGCATCATTGAATTTTTCTTTAAAAGCGTCAAAACTGCCGAAAGTTTGCTTAATTGCTGTGGCAATTTCCCCTGTGGGTTCGCCACCACCATTGGGACTCATGATTTTCCAATACATATTGTGATTTAAGTGTGCGCCGCCGTTATTGCGAACAGCCGTGCGAATATCTTCCGGCACTTTACTCAAGTCTCGCAGCATATTTTCCGCACTCACGTTTTTTAGTTGCGGGTATTTGCTGATAGCCTCGTTGAGGTTTTTAATGTAAGCGGCGTGGTGTTTGTCGTGGTGAAATTGCATTGTCCGCGCATCGATGTGCGGTTCTAAAGCATTGTATTCGTAGGGCAGAGGTGGCAGTGTAAAAGGCCCCGGAGTTTGGGCTATTTTTGGGCTTTCTGCAGTTGGACTTGGTTGCGTTAAATTATTCCCTGATGCTTGGCAAGCACCTCCGGTAATAGCTCCGACGCTGGCAGTCAGCAAATACAAGAAATCTCGGCGTTTGAGAGTCATAAAAAGTACCTAAGTGAATTATTAACTGTTTTATCTCAGATTGAAGCAAAATGGGAGTGAGTTGAGAAAAAAAGTTGTATCGCCCGAATGGATGAGACGGATGGGCGATGGTTGTGAGAGTTTCTCAAGTCTACGCTAATGGTGTGTGCGTAAGTAAATCTCGCGTGCTCCGGCTAACCAACCCGGTTTCTCTGTCGAAACCGGGTTTTTTTGCGATTATTCTTGGGACAAACGCTGGATGGCTTCGCCTCCAAAAAGCCGATCGGCTGCTTGGAGAATACCGGGAATTTTAGCAGCGTGGGGACTGTGGGCTAGGCAGCGGCGCAAGTCTAATTCATGGAGGCGATGGCGTTCCGCCCCGCAAGCTACGGCTTTTTGGCCGGGGAACCAGTGGCCCGCATTACCTAAAAGGTTGTAGCGCATCTTGCAATAGTCGATCGTATCGTAAGCCTGCGCCAAATTCCACAGCCACAGAATCACATAAATATTAATACCTCCGGGAGTATTTTCGATAGTTGGTAAACCGACGTGCCAAGTCTTAAACCAATCTTCTCCTAATTTATCAATTGCTGCTTTTTCTAATTTTTCTAATATCGGTGGCAATATTTCATCGGCTCTATCTAACAATTCTACAGTTTTCAGATGCTCGTTAAAATCTTCAGGTTTTGCTGCGCCCAAACTCAAAGTGTGTACTTGCGGATGCGACAAACAAAACAAATCATTAAACACCATCGGACTCAACGGAGAACACAAGTCTACCAATTTTTGCGGCGGGCTGTAAAGTTGACCGCCTTTGTCGGAAGGACTGATAATAAAAACGCCCATATCGTGACGTTTAGCAGCTTCAATAGCTGGCCAATTACTTTGATTGATGTAGTACCAGTGCAAGTTAAGATAATCAAATTGATTAGTTTCAATTGTTTTGACAATCACATCCGTCGGGCCGTGAGTGGAAAAACCAATAAACCTAACTTTCCCTTCTGCTTGCAACTTTCTCGCCACATCCATGCAGCCGCCCGGACGCATAGAATCCTCTAGCAATTCCCACGTATTAATGCCGTGCAGCGACAGTAAATCCACGTATTCTAGTTGCAAATAAGCTAAGGATTTATCAAAGTCTTCGCGGAAGTCTTGCGAGTGTGGTTTGGGGCTAACTTTCGTTTGCACTATCAACTTTTCGCGGGGAAATTTCGGGAAAATCCACCCCAGTTGCATTTCGGAAGTGCCGTAACCGCGAGCTGTTTCTATGTGATTTATGCCACATTCAATCGAGTAGCTAATCGTCGCTTCTAGATTTTGTTGATTGTCTGAGGGAATTTCATTGGCTGGCACGTCTTGCCATTTATACTGATATCTCATGCCACCGCAGGAAAAGACGGGCATGGATAATTCTGTGCGACCGAATCTGCGATATTGCATCATAAACAGTTGACAGTTGACAGTTGACAGTTGACAGTTGACAGTTGACAGTTGACAGATGAATCGCGTGGTTTTTAGGATGGAGATTTATAAACCACCCTAAAAATATTCCTCCGTCATACAGGAGTTTAAACCCCTGAATTTTGACAATCAAAGTCAAGGTAAGCCCAAGTGCATTTAAATTGTATAGTCAAATTTAAGAAAAGTCTTGTGGGGAGTAGGGGTTGGACCAGAAAGCCCGCCCTAAAAATACAATTTAGATGCCCTACAGCTTAACTCCCATATTGCAGCATTCTCCTGAACAGGCAAGATGCCTGTTCCACAAAGAGTTTTTGACCGCCAGTGGGCAGTTTTGACTATTTAGAAATCTCCCGTACTACGGGTTTTCCGTCTTGGATTTCCCCGACTAAAACCAAATCGGTACAGTCTACAAACAAACCATTTTCTAACACACCGGGAATGTTATTCAAGCTTTTTTCCATTTCTCCGGGGTTGGCAATGTCATCAAATTTGACATCTATTACCATATTACCTTGATCGGTAATTACGGGGCCTGCTTTTTTCACACCCATGCGGAGTTCGGGTTGGCCACCCAATTTTTCAATGGCGCGCATCACTGGTGTTAATGCCATCGGTATAACTTCGATGGGCACGCGAAAAGTCGAACCCAATTTATCTACGATTTTGGAACTGTCAACTACTACAATAAATTGAGTGGCGAGGTAATCGACTACTTTTTCGCGGGTGTGGGCTGCGCCGCCACCTTTAATTAAGTTGAGGTGGGGATCTACTTCATCAGCGCCGTCAATAGCCACATCAATTCTGTCAATTTCATCTAGTGTTGTCAGGGGTACTCCGTACTGTTTGGCTAACACTTCTGATTGAAAAGATGTCGGAACTCCTTTGATGTCTTTGAGTTGACCGGATTTTATGCGATCGCCCAATGCTTGAATAGTATAAGCTGTAGTTGACCCGGTGCCGAGTCCGACAATCATACCAGATTTTACGCGATCGGCTGCAGCAAAGCCGACTTGCTGTTTCATCAATTTTACGGGATCTTGTTCTGTGGTCATGTTCGGTACTCCTTAATAGTTTTAAGATTATACCATTTATTATGGATTTATTTAACCGCAGAGAGCGCAGAGAACGCAGAGAGGAAGAAGAAGAAGAGAGGGAACTCGCAAATTATTTCAAGTGGGAACTTCTCTCTTTTTTCTCTGCGCCCTCTGCGTCCTCTGCGGTTAAATAAAAAAAATCTAGTTCACAAATCGGTGGATAATTGCCACAATGAAAATCGGCTTTCTCGATACCTACACTTGGGATTACAATATTGAAACTCCTTACTGCAAACCTTTGGGTGGCACTCAGTCGGCTATTTGTTACTTAGCTGAGGCGTTGGCTGCACAGGGAAATGAGGTATTTTTGCTCAACAATACTTCCGAGTCGGGGATGTGGCGCGGCGTTGATTGCAGGCGCAGGGTGGGGGACAAATCTAATTTAGAATTGCTGCGATCGCTCGATTTTTTAGTTATAGTCAATATAGTCGGCAAAGCGCTGGAAATCAAACCGCTTTTGGGGCATCGAACTAAGTTAATTTTGTGGATTCATAACGAACCGGGCTTTGTATTCCTCGAAAATTTTAAGAATGAGCGAGAAATCAATGCTTGCGATGCCTTTGTATTTGTCAGCGACTGGCAGCGCGAGCAATTTCATCGGCGCTTTGGGATTGACTCTAATCGCAGTTGTGTTTTAAGAAATGCGATCGCACCTTGTTTTGCTAACATTTTCGACGATAATATTTCTATCCTCTCTCATAAATCTCGACCGCCCATTCTAGCTTACACCAGCACTCCATTTCGCGGACTCGATATTTTGTTAAAAGTCTTTCCCGAAATTCGTCAAGCTGTCCCCGGAACCAGATTAAAAGTATTTTCAAGCATGAAAGTACACCAAATAGACGACAATGATAACCAGCTTTTTTTCGGTCAACTTTACCGCCAGTGTCAGGAAACAGAAGGCGTGGAGTACGTCGGTTCCGTACCGCAACCCGAACTCGTCCGGCAACTGCGTTCAGTGGCGGTTTTAGCTTACCCGAATACCTATTTGGAAACCTCATCTATTGCCGTGATGGAGGCGATGGCCTGCGGTTGCCGGATTGTGACGAGTGAATTGGCAGCTTTGCCGGAAACAACTGCTGGCTTTGCCCGTCTAGTTTCAATGTCAGGCGTGGAAAATTTTGCATCGATAACTAATTGGAAGCGGGCGGGCAACGCAGATTGGGAGGGATATACAAGGCGGTTTTTAGAGGCGATAGTCGGAGTTTTAAATGAGAACCTGGGTGCGGGCAGCGCCACTGCTGAAAATCATTTAAGACAGCAGGTAGAATATATAAATCAAGGGTGTACTTGGTCTGTACGTTCCCGAAAGTGGGTAGAATGGCTGAATAGTATTAGTGTAAAACCTGTAAGAGTGGCAGAGCAAATGATCGGGAATTCTTTAGTAGGTTTAGAGGCAGTGAGAGATTATTTTCAAAAGGGAAATTGGCGGAAAGATCAGGGTGATCTCGGTGGCGCTATCGAGAATTATCAGAAAGCTTTAGAGTTTAATCCAGGAGATGCAGAAGTTCATAAAAAGTTGGCGGAAGTTTATGTTTTGCAAGGAGAATTTGAAAAGGCGATCGCCTCTTGTAATGTCGCTCTTCAATTTCAACCCACTTTTGCTCCTGCTTACTTGACAATGGGCAATGCCCTGCACAGTCAAGACAAACTGGAAATGGCAATTCAAGCTTACTTGCAAGCTTTAAAAATTCAGCCGGAATTTGCCGAAGCTAGCGCGAATCTCGGCAGTATGTATTACAAGTTAGGGCAATTGGAAGAGGCTGCCAGTTATTACCAAAAAGCTCTGGTAATTAATCCTCAATTGTCTTCGGTAAATATGATGCTGGGCAGCGTTTTGCAGCAGCAAGGAAACTTAGATGCAGCAATTAGTTGCTATCAAAAAGTGCTGCATCTGCAACCGGGAGATGCCAGCGCTGCTGAGAAATTAGCGAGTTTAATCGCACAAAAAGAGCGGCAAACTACTGACAGCAACTTTATCGAATTAGAAACAGAATCAGGGGAATCGCAACCAGTATCTGTCAACAAAGATGAAGGCTACGGCTTGCAGCCTTCGAGTATCAATTTGCCGGCAGCGCCCACCACTCAGACTTTAAATACTCCGTTTACCAACCCCGCTGAACTTTCCGAAGAAGTTACCTCGCTCAATGTTCCAGATAGCGGACAAGTTGCCAATTTTCAAGAAGTAGAACCGTACAATAAACTCGCAGAAAACTTTTTAGTTCAAGGTAAAATTAAAGAGGCGATCGCAGCTTGTCAGCAAGCGCTAAAAATTCGACCGGATTTCATCTACGCTTACGTCACTTTAGGCAATGCCTTGCAAGCAGGAGGCAAAACTGAAGCTGCAATTCGATCGTATTCTCAAGCCCTAGTATTGCAGCCAAATTTTGCGGAAGTGCGCGCCAATATCGGCAGTATGTATTTCAAAATGGGGCGTTTGGAAGAAGCGATCGCCCATTACCAGCAAGCCATCGCCCTGAGTCCCGATTTAGCGGGAGCTCACTGGAATTTAGGGAAAGTATATCACCAACACGGCAACATCGAAGCAGCGATCGCCTGTTTTAAAAGAACATCCGAACTCAACCCGCAGCTAGTCGGTGCAGACTTCCACTTTAACTTAGGTAATCGACTTTTGGGCCAAGGAAAGCGCGACGAAGCCATCGAATGCTACGAAAAAGCGCTCGCCATTAAACCGGATTGGGCCGAAGCTTACGGTAACATCGGCAGCGCGCGATCGCAACAAGGAAATCTCGACGCCGCCATCGCTTACTATCAGAAAGCTGTAGCTTTAAAGCCACATTTAGAAGTTTTGCACTTCAATATAGCCAACTCTTTTTTACAGCAAAACAAGTACGATGAAGCGATTACTAATTATCAAAACACTCTGAAAGTTAAGCCCGACTGGCCGGAAGTTCACGCTAACCTCGGCAATTGTTTTTCCATGCAGGGGCGGCTGGAAGAAGCTGTAGCCAGCTATCAGCAAGCTTTGGCATTAAAACCGAATTGGGCAGAGGTTTACTGCCGGATGGGACACATTCAAAAACAAGATAAGCCGTTGGAGGCGATCGCCCATTTTGAAAAGGCGATCGAATGCAACCCCAAATTTAGCGAAGCCTACCAACAACTGTGCGACTTGCTAAGCCATTCCACCAACCTCGCCGGAGCCCGCAGCGTAGCCGACAAATACTGCGAAAACTGCGGCGATGTCGCCCCAGTCATGTCAGCTACAGCCTACGTCTTTTCCTACCTGCAATCAGGTGTCAGCAAACAGGCAATTCAGAAACTCGAAGAAATCGAAAAACTCTGCTACGAAAAGGTCGAAACCTTTAGCGGGATCGAACTAAAACTGCTCTACGAAATCTTCCTGTTTGCAGTTTCTCACCTGCGAGACAACCGCGAAAAGAATGCCAGTTTCTACAGACTCATTGCCAAAGAATACTACCAAAAAGCCGTTCCTAAGCGCCAGGAAATTAACAGAAGCAACCTAGCCAAGTACCAAACAAAAGAACAGCGTCCTTTAAAAATCGGCTTCCTTTCCAAACACTTTCGCCGCCACTCAGTAGGCTGGTGCAGCGAAGCTTTAATTCGCGAATTAAGCCACATCACCCCCCACGTTCACCTTTACGTCACCGGGAAACTCCACCGAGATGAGGTTACGCAGCGGTTTGAAGACATGGCGGGCAAGTTTTACTGGCCTAAAAAATATCCAAACGGCTTTGCTGATGGCGGTGAAATCTTCGCCGAAGTAGCGCAAGACAACTTGGATGTTTTGATAGACTTAGACTCGATGACAGTCCCAACAAATGTCGAAGTGCTGTATCAATATCCTGCGGGAATTTGCGTTTCTTGGCTGGGATTCGACGCACCCTACATTTCAGATAATCACTACTTTCTGTGCGACGAACACACTCACCCCCCTGGTGTTGAAAAAAATTACTTAGAACAGTTAGTAAGATTGCCTGGTGGTTCGGTAGCAATTGGCGCACTGCAAAGCATTCCTGTGAATCGAGAGGCGATTAGAAATGCTCTCGGAATTGGCTTAGATCAAATGACTTATCTGTGCGTTGCGCCAGGGAGAAAAACCAATCCAGAAATGGTACGAGCTCAAGTTACAATTCTGAAGGAAGTACCAGATAGTGTGTTAATCCGCAAAGGTCAAGGCGACCCCGATGTTATTCACAGCACTTACCGCCAAGAATGCGAAATTCAGGGAGTAGATTTTGCTCGGATTAAGTTTATAGGGCAAACCCGAAGTGAAGAAGAACATCGGGCTATTTATTATGTAGCCGACGTGCTTTTAGATTCCTATCCTTACAACGGCGGGACTCACAATTTAGAGGCTTTGTGGGCGAATTTGCCAGTGGTAACTCGATCGGGCGACCAATATCTTTCGCGGATGGGTTACGCTTTTCTGAAAAGTGCAAATCTTGATGTTGGTGCGGCGTGGAGTTGGGAGGAATACACGCAGTGGGGAGTTAAGTTTGGCCGCGATACGGGTTTCAGAAATGCGGTGAAAGAGCATTTAGTAAAATCTAAGCAGCCAGAACATCTCGCACCTTTGTGGAATCCTAAAAAGTTGGCTGAGGATATGTATGAAGTGTTTCAAAAACTGTTAGCTAAATAGGTGGGGCATTGGGCATTGGGCATTGGGCATTGGGCATTGGGCATTGGCATAGCAATCCCTCATCATTAGTGAACTCCTTTCTTACTCTCTTCTCTTCCTCTGTGCCCTCTGCGCCCTCTGCGGTTCAATAAAAAAAGAGATATCAGGTAGAGAAAAACGATTTCTGGATATTTTTACCCAACGCCCAGTAAAGTTTTGTAAAAAAATCCGTGAAAATGCGTAAAAATTCTGCGCCGAGTCTGATTAATACATAGCTGATTCATAGTACCGCGATCGCACTAACTTTATGCCAGTTAGGGCGATCGTTTTTTTAGTAATACCAGTTTCAAACAAGAATGCAACTGTAGACAAGCTCCCAACCAGCAGCTTCATCAGTAATTCCCAAATCAAAAATCAAAAATCAAAAATCAAAAATAACCTGATTACTCACTAATCGCCACTCGATCGCGCCCGCCCGACTTAGCTCGATACAATGCCTTATCCGCAGCTTCAATCAACATTTTTGGGGAATTTTGACTTTGCGAAACGGTCGCAACTCCCAAGCTGAGAGTCACAGAATCACTGACAACAGACTTAATGTGGGGAATTGCCAAGGCTTTGACGCGGCTGCGGATTCCCTCCGCAACCGCCTGTGCAGCCACGACATCCGTATTTGGCAAAATTACCGCAAATTCCTCGCCGCCGTACCTAGCAGCCAAATAAAGGCGTTCTGCGGGTGCGTTTGTGCAAGCCTCCCCGATCGCCCGCGCCACTTGCTGCAAACAAGCATCCCCGGCTTGGTGGCCGTAATTGTCGTTGTAAAGTTTAAAACAGTCAATGTCGCACAGAATCAAAGATAGCGGTTCCAAAGAGCTCGACTGTTCCCATTCTCGATTGATCACCTCGTCAAAACGGCGGCGGTTAGCTAGTTGAGTCAGACTGTCCAAATTCGCTAACCCGTCCAACCGCTGGTTGGCCGCAGCTAACTGCTGGTAAAGTAAAGATTGTTCGATCGCGATCGCCACTTGAGTCCCCAACTGACTCAGCAAATCCACATCAAACTGCTGCCACTGGCGGGGTGCCGAACAGTGGTGGGCAATCAGCAAACCCCACAACTTCGGCACTTGACAAGAGCTGTTACCTTCCCTCGGTTCTATTCCCTGCTGGACAATCGGCACTACCAAATTTGCCTTCACCTGACAAGTCTCCAAAAAATTAAGGTGACACTCGCTCAAATTAGAAGCATGAATATCCTCTAT
This sequence comes from Microcoleus sp. B7-D4, assembly GCF_036705125.1. Taxonomy (NCBI): domain Bacteria; kingdom Bacillati; phylum Cyanobacteriota; class Cyanophyceae; order Oscillatoriales; family Microcoleaceae; genus Microcoleus; species Microcoleus sp. B7-D4. The sequence goes on along the minus strand of NZ_JAUBTT010000003.1, from coordinate 27,663 downwards.
GGCGCGAATGCGACCCTTTAAATACTGTCCGATGTAAGTAGTGGCAAAACAGCAATCCTCAATTCCCATCCCCTTGAGTGGCATCCATCCTTCTGCAACCGACTCCACCACCACATCTCCGTTCCAGTCGGGTCGGAAGCGGAAAACCAGCACGCGATCTGTTACCAAAAACTCCCGCACTTCCGCTACTGTAGTGTTGAGAATATCTTGGAGATCCAGAGAAGAACGGATGCGCGATTGAATCTGTGCGATCAAACGTTCCCGTTCTATTTGTTGTCGCAGCGCGACTTGGGCTTGCTTACTTTCAGTAATGTCCCGACCTTCCGGCAGCAACAATACTATTTTGCCAGTTTCATCCGCGACCGGTTTGAGAGAAAAATCAACAGTTGCCGTCCGATTTACACCTTGAACTTCCACTTCATAGCGGACAAATTCGCCTTTTGCCGATCGAGAAATCGCCTCTTGCAACTGTTGGCGAACTTCCTGAGAATCTCCCCACCAAGGCAAAAGCCAAAACGGTTTATTGGCAACATCCCGTAGCTTAATTCCCGCAAAATCCAGAGAAGTTTGGTTAGCTTCCAGCAGAGTGCCGTCGGGTTTCAATAAGCTGACAAATTGGAAAGAAGAATCAAAAATTGCCCGAAAGCGCCTTTGAGAATCTCCCAACATTGCCGTTACCTTTTCGCGAGAGGTAATATCGCGGAAGCGCCACACCCTGCCAATAATATTTTGTCCGACTCTAATTGGCTGCGTATAGCGCTCAAAAGTGCGGCCGTCTTTAAATTCTAGAATATCGCAACCTTCCGACTCCGCATCACTATAAAATTCTTTAACTCTCTGCAAAAAAGCCCTCGGATCTTTAACTTGCTTAGTGAGGAATGCCAGCCGCACAGTTCTATCCATTGAGTTTCTAACTTCTTCATAAATTCCCCACATTTGGACTAACTTTTCGTTATAACTAATCATTTCTCCGGCGGTAGTAACGGCGAGAATGCCGTCTGCCGTTGCTTCTAAGGTAGCGTGCAGCAGAGACCGCGATCGCTCTAATTCTGCTGCGGTCAATTTGCGTTCCGTGAGGTCTCGGACTGCTTTCACCTGTACTAAACGACCTTCCCAAAATACGAATTTGCTGCGAACGTCAGCAGGAAAAGCAGTTCCATCTCGCTTGAGAAAAATAGTTTCACAGACTGTATTGCTGGCTGCAGAAATCATTTGCGACGCCTGTTTGTATGATTTGGGCGACAGTAGTTCCAGCAAGCTCATTCCCGCCATTTCCGCAGGTTCGTAACCGAAAAGTTGGGCAAAATTGCTGCTGACGCTCAAAATTGTGTCGCGGTCAGCCACAGCAACTGCTTCAAAATAAGCTTCGCATTCGAGCAAGCGCGCTGCTGGCTGGCTGCTGCCATTTTCGCCGGCCGAATAGCTGTTGTTAATTAACTGTTGCAATTGCGTATTTGCCGAGTACAAAGCGGTCATGGCTTGCCTGTACATAGCAGTACGTTTCTCGACTTTTTGTGCGAGGCGATCGCGATATTCTCGCAGTTCTTTTTCGACTCTAATTAAATCAGTAATATCTACTGCAAACACGATTACGCCAGCGACTTTACCTGTTTCATCGCGGTAAGGTATTTTATCTGTCCGCACCCAGCATTTTTGACCCGATGCTGTTGGTAATAGTTCGACTTGCCCCTGTTTGGGAACGCCAGAATTGATTACTTCCAAATCTTCTAAATAATATTGCTCTGCTTCGTCAGGATATATTTCATAAAAAGATTTACCTTCTAATTGAGCAGCAGGCAAACCTCTCGATGCAGCGGCGGCTTGATTAATTCGCAGCAGGCGACTTTCGGTATCTTTGAGCCAAATCATCGCCGGCACGGAATCAAAAATAATTTGCTGTTCTTGTTGCTGCAGGCGTAGTTCGGCTTCTGCTTCTTTTCTTTTTATTATTTCTTTTTGCAGTTTTTGGTTAGCTTTTTTGAGTTCAGCAGTGCGTCTTTCTACTCTTTGTTCGAGTTGATCGTAGTATTGCGTCAGCAAGTTTTGCTGCTGTTCGTGTCGCAATGCTTCTAATTTTAACTTTTCGCTAGCTGACAAACTTGAGGATACAAAATCTGCTAATATTTGCGTAAATTCGTGTTCTTCTTCCGTCCAATCACCGTCGGAACCCTGGCGTTCAACGCTGACTATTCCCGCCATTTTACCTGCTAGCACAATCGGTACGCTTAACAGGGAAGTCGTGCCCCGATCGAGCAAATAAAGACTGACAAGTTCTCGCGTTCTCGGGTCATTTTCTGCTGCCACAGTAGCGATCGCACTGGCAGATTTTAAAGCTTGAAAATATGCCGGACAGTCGGCTGCTGTGATGATGATTTGTACGGAATGGAGTTTAGTATTTTGTTCGTAAAGGTCGATGCAGTGAAGCTGCGTTTTGTCTTCGCCATACAGCCAAATACTGGCTCGATCGCAGTTGACAATACTAACAGCGGTTTCTGTTACTTCGCGGATGAAGCCTTCTATATTGTGGCGTTCTTTAAGTTGACTTTTGGCTAATTTTGCGATCGCTAAAGTTGGACTGCGCCAATTTGCTCTCTGGTTGGGCGACCTGGGTGACTGCGAAGCAGCCTTAATTTCTTCGCAAACTAACAGTATAGCCGGCCGTTGGAAATTCGCCATTGAACGACCATTAGTATTTTCCTCTATTTTCCAATCTACCGTCGGCATTGGGCGCGCGGTTGCTTTTACTCTAATAATCTTGCCGTCTTTGCAAGTCAAGCAGCCTTCCCAATAGGCAATTTTTGGAGTGGGCGTACCGTTTTCCGGCTGGGCCAATCCGGCAAATTCTGCCTGCATTTTGCCTTGCTCTTGGCAGTAAAATATGTTAAAAATTGAATGACAAATTAATTCCTGCGATTTGTAGGCAAGGCGAGACGCGCCGAATTGATTGAGCGAAAAAACTCTTCCCAAAGCGTCTAGAACGAAGTAAATGCCCGGAAAATTCTCGTAGAGAGTTCCATACCAATCTTGTTCGACTTGTTGGCTGCACGAAAGTTTGGCTGTCGCGAAGTTGCCGTCGGTGTCGAGCAAGTGAGAATAGTTGGTTTCGGGGTTGCTTGAATTACTTTTTTTAGCAAACACTTTTAGCTTAACTCGACTGTAATTAATTTTACTTTCTGGAATTTAACTTTTTTGTGAAACTAAATTAAACCTGTTGTTTGAAAAAAGTTACAACTTGTAACAAAATTACCACTTGTCCAGCACCCTGATTTTCGCTTCCCAATGCAACCACTGTGTTTGTTTGTAGCTGGTACACGGTCGGCCGACGATATTTCCCGCTAGTTGCAATGCCAGCAGGTTTAGCTGCAATTACCCAGTCTGTACTTTTAGCATCCTAGACAATAAAAAAAACCGGCAATCACTGATTTTAAGTATATACGATAACACTCAAATACCTAGTATTGGGACTGACCTACTTCGGATTCGGTTTGGGATATTGGCCGGGGCTGCGGATGAACCGGGCGACGGTTGCAATTATCGGGTGAGATGAGTGCGGTGGCTTTGGGGATACTCGACCTGAAAACTGCTTGGGAGGCGATCGACCCCAGTACGATGTTTTGTGTTGGGAATGACCAAGAATTTCTTCATGTGGTATCCGCCACGTGATTTATCCGTGGAATCAATCCAAAATCGAAAATCGAAAATTCTCAAGAAAGAGCATTTATCCGTGGGGTCGCCTCTAAAATCTAAAATCTAAAATCTAAAATCGATTGACGATCGTGAATCTAATTAATTAGACTGTTTAATAAATATTTATAATACTTAAGTTAAGTAAATCTTATAATGCACAATCGGCCACGAGCTTTAGTCCTATAGTTTATACTTAATCTTGTGCAGCAAACGCTAAGGAGGTAAGAAAAAGTGAGTATCCAACCCGCTGCGAAACCCAGACTTAATTCTGCGTTCAAACAACTGATGTCCTTACACTGGGTAATGTCAGCTTGCTATTTAGTGCTGTTTATTACCGGTACGTTTATGGCTCAATTGCCGAGAGAATTGTTTATTCGAGGCCCCCTGTACGATTTTCACAAATCCGTAGCCGTGCTGACAATGGCTTTGCTGACTTGGCGGATTTTAACTCTCCTCCGGGTATGGTGGAAAAAATATACGAAACGCCTGCCAAAGTTTACAAAGGAATGGTACAAAAATTTTGCTCTGCACGCAAGTTTGTACGTTTTTATGTGGCTAGTTCCGGTTAGTGGTTTCTTTTTTTCTAACTCTTTCAAAAGTAACAATGTGAAATTTTTCGGCATTGTTTTGCCGGATGTGTTTCCGCAGAATTCCGCAATGGTTGATCTGGGAAGGAGTTTGCATTTTTGGCTGGCGTACACATTTTTAGCGTTCGTAATTTTGCATATTTTAGAGCAGAAGAAAGTTGTGAGAGCTAATTGGCGTAGGTTGACAAATTTTGTTAGCACTAAGTTCCCAAAGTCTCAAAAGGTGGGATAAATTTGCGATGGGGTACTATAGCCTTTCGAGCTCTCATAGGAGGTACTCATGGGCATAGGGCATAGGGCATAGGGCATAGGGCATAGGGCATAGGGCATAGGGCATACCTCACCACGCTTGAGAACCGCTATATCTGAATTGGTAATGATAAATTGACTGCAAAACTCGCTATTTTCCACGGTGATATTGTGAAACTTGTCCCATCATCTAACTTCTGGGGCAAATTTATGGGTTGTTCTAATAAATCGACGGGGTGACTAATCGCCAAACCCAAATCGCTCTTTAATTCCAACTTCGCCTCTTCACCATGACACTCGTAACACCGCAAAATCCACACATTAGAATCGTCTTCCGATTGTTTGAAAGCCATCAACACTAAATTTTCGGCGGACAAATCCAAAAACTTGCCAACTGTCGGCAGAGTCTTGTGGCCATTTTCCTCTAACTTGGGTAACACCTTTACTAGCAGCGGTAAATTCAACTCGTACCCCTGTCGAACTGTGCCGGCATCCTGCCAATTTCCAGCATGGGGATAGACGGCACAAGTAAATTCGGAAACTCCTACATCTGCTTGTTCATCCGGCCAAGTCGAGCCCCGAAGCAAAGTCAGCCGAATTTGATTTGGTTGAAGGTCGCAACCGTATTTGCAATCATTGAGCAAACTCACTCCAAAACCATCATTGCTGATATCAGTCCAGCGCAAAATCGGCACTTCCCATTTGGCTTTTTCGGCGGGTGTTTGCGGCTTGGTTGTGCGCTGAATCGCACCGCCGGGAATTTCGCAAGTTACAAAATCTGCTTCTACATTTAACCCAAAGGCTGCTTTTACTAAAACGTGCTTTTCTTGCCAATCTGTCACTGTCTTGATTTTTAGCAGCGGCGAACCTACTTCTACTATATAATCTTGGCAAAACTCCGACTTGCCAATTTGTCGGACTACGCGCAAACTCTGCCGTAATTCCCCCTCCTCTACCCAACAAATATCTTTGAGTATCGGCGCTGGTAGTTGATGTTTTTCATAATTTGGGTCAATGTTCCAAGCATCCCAATATTGGCCGCTGTCTTGAAATGCTTGCAGTTGATTGCCACCGGCTGCATTCAGGACTTCTCGGTTATTTACTTTATCCCAAATGCTGGATAAATCCCCGGTTTTGCCGTCTACTGTTGCCCGAATAAATTCATTTTCTAACACCATTTCTGCGGTTGCAAAATGCGTTTCTTGACAAGGTGTGTTTTTTTGTGCTATACCGTATGTAAGTTTCGATAACTCTGTCTTTTTTTCAGTTTCTGGACTCGCGGACGCATTATCCACAGTTTGAGCGTCTTCGCGACACAGCCAAAACACCTGGTAGCCAACGGCGGGGATATTATTTGCCCAAAATAACAGTGTAGAGTGCGATTGCGGTCGATCGCCCCTGACAATCTGCGAAGCCAGTCGCCGTCGCGAAAAATCGTAAATTTGCCAAGCTGAATCAGCGGCATCGGGAAGCGGTACAGCGACAACCTCAGAGCGCGACCAATTGAGAGTATTGAAAATCAAAATTGGTTGAGCGTCGGGCCCAGGAGGGGAAGGGAGAGAAATTTGAGCCGAGATGGCATCCAAAGATTTTAGCAGGATTTCGCGACAAGTGCGATCGACCTCAGCAAAAGCTAGATTAGCATCCGCATAAACTTGGGCGATCGCAGAACCGGGCAAAATATCGTGAAACTGGTTAAACAAAATTTGTTTCCAAGCAGATTCTAACTCAGATTTCGGATAAACCGCACCAGTACAAATAGTGGCCAGCGAAGACAGCAACTCCGCTTGGTAGAGCAATTCTTCGCAGCGGCGGTTTTGGCGTTTTTGGTCGGCGCGAGTCGTGTAGCAACCCCGGTGGAATTCTAAATAAAGTTCGTCTTTCCAAACGGGAAGAGTTTTGAGTTGTGAGATGGGAGGATTTGCATCCGAAATTGCCGACAAGTTGGACAATTCTAGCGCCCGCAAATTCTCCTGATTATCCGATTCAGAAACATCGCTTTCGGGCTTAGTTGCGGAAATTGCCGACAAGTTTGACAATTCTAGCGCCCGCAAAATCTCCTGATTGTCCGATTCGGGAACATCACTTTCTGGCGTAGTTGTCGCAACTTCCGGCAAAAACTGACTCTCAATCAAAGACAAATAATCAACCGCTTTCGCAAACTCCAACTTCGGGAAAAAAGGCGACATTTTCCAGCGTTTCGCCACCTCCAACATATCACGAGTCGGGCCACCGCCGTGGTCGCCAACCCCAGGCAACCAAAGAGCATCTTGCAAACCAGTCTTAACTTGCCAGTCAAAAGCATAACTTGCCATTTTCACAGATTCTATGCCTTCACCAATGGGAGGAGACATCATACTAAATATTTTAGTACCGTCCAACCCTTCCCACCAAAACGCACCGTGCGGAAATTCCGTTGAATCATTCCACCGCAACTTTTGCGTCACAAAATAATCAACTCCACCTTGCCGCAAAATCTGAGGTAATTGCCACCCAAAACCGAAAGTATCCGGTAGCCAAGCCACCCGCATCAATTCCCCAAATTTTTCTTTTGCATAAAGCTGTCCGTAAAAAACTTGCCGCACCATTGACTCAGCGGAAATCAAGTTTAAATCCGGTTCTACCCACATCCCGCCGACAACTTCCCAACGTCCGACGGCCACCTGTTTTTTAACCGCAGCAAATAAGTCCGGCCGATGTTCTTCCATCCAAGCATAAAGCGCCGGAGTAGAATGACAGAAAATCAAATCGGGAAACTCCGATTGCAATTTCAATACCGACTCAAAAGTTCGCTTGGCCGCTTCCCAAGTTTCCGGGACAGGCCACAGCCAAGCCAAGTCTAAATGAGCGTGACCCACCAAATAGATTTTACCTGTATATATAGATGTCAGCTCACCACTTTCTCCTATATATATAGATGTCGGATTGCTATTTTCTCCCACATCAAAAACCTCATCCCTTCTTCCTCCCTCTGCGCCCTCTGCGGCCTCTGCGGTTCCCTCATCTAAATCCCCCAAAAAAGATGTCAGTTCACCACTTTCTCCTATATATATAGATGTAGCCTCGCTATTTTCTCCAACCTCCGAAACTTCCTCCCTTCTTCCTCCCTCTGCGGCCTCTGCGCCCTCTGCGGTTCCCTCATCTAAATCCCCAGAAAAAGATGTCAGAGCACCACTTTCTCCTATATATATAGATGTAGCATCGCTATTTTCTCCAACCTCCGAAACTTCCTCCCTTCTTCCTCCCTCTGCGGCCTCTGCGCCCTCTGCGGTTCCCTC
>NZ_JAUBTT010000003.1:0-19762 GCF_036705125.1 Microcoleus sp. B7-D4 | reverse complement strand
ATCTAAATCCCCCAAAAAAGCTCGAAGATATCCCAGTAAATTGTGCCGCAAAACAGACAGCGAGCGATCGAACTTTTCGCGATCGCCCACCGCCGACCAATCAATCAAACCCATCGCCAAATCAATCTCAGATTTCAGCATTTCCCCCTTGACAAACCTGGGGCGATTTGCTATGATTTCGGTGGGTAGGTATTGGGAATTTTCAATTTCTAAATTTCGACTAAGCGAATTTTGCAAAATCTCTAATTCGGCAGCCACAAAACCCGGATCGAAACAAGAAGAGTCAGCAGCTTCATACAAACAAATCGATCGCACTAAAGCACCGTTATCGTGACCCGGACTTACCAACCGCAAAATTACTAAAAATTCCTCTCCTGGATTAGCCGAAGCACTCAACAAAACTCGATCGGCAAAATCAAATAAATCTCCCTGTCCGGCTAACTCGCCATTGACAAAAATTTGAGCATCTTCTGCCCACCAAGTCAAGCCCAGCAGCAACCGCAAACCAACCACAGGATAGCCCTGCAAATTGTCAGGAATTACAAATTGCTGGCCCAAATACAAAACTTGCTTCCCAGACGGCCAAGCAATATGTCCTTTCCCGTTAAGTTCGGCAACAGGGCTGTTACAAATATTTACCGAAGAGACAGCCGAGTCAGAATCGCAGTACCTCCAACCAGACTGAACCTCCACTTGACTGAGGCGGCGCAACTTTTCGACAGTGGCAGAAATATTGTTGCTGGCAGGTGACACAGAAGCGCTCATATTTCGCTAAAATAGGAATTGTGTATTAATCAAAAATCAGATTGAACCGCCCCGACGCAAAGGACGCGAAGAAATAAAGGTTTCAGAGGGTTTGAAGCTGCGATTAAGATCTCGCTTTGATTTTACAGCAATATTCAGCAATTCCGGCGCGAATCAAAAATCTGAATTCAATAATTAAACTTATGTCCAACGGTTACTACGGCCCATACCAAAGCCGACTATTAAATTTTATATCGAAACAGTCCCGCCAAGTCGCTGACAATTGCGATCGAACTTGGCGTCAAATTAAAGAAGCAACTCTCACGGCTACCCAAATTCTGCTTTATCCAGCTTATTTGCTGGTGCAAAGTTCCCGACTGCTGGGCCGACAGTTGCGGGAATCAAGTCAAAAAGTAGATTTACCGGAACTACAAGAAGAATTTGGCGGTGACGAAAATCCCGATGGGCAACAAAATTGGTATCAGGGCGAAACTTCCGAGGAAAGTTCGATCGCCGAAATTTTGCACCTCGCCGAAAATTTACTAAACTCGTCGCAAACCGCGAAAACTTTAGCCAGCTTCCCGCTGTTAATAAATCAGGGAAATACTGCTAACAATTTACATCCGGCCATCAATTTTAGCGGACAAACCGCAAAGCATCAAACAACTTCCGTCTTAGAACACCCGCTTGCTAAAACTCAATTAAAACCCCAACCGAAAGTTGAGGGAATTGCCAGTTTTATCCCAGCCCGCACTTTAGTATTGGTCGGAAGAGAAAATCAGATATTAGATATTTTGACACCCGAACAGCAGGAAATGCTCGAAGGTCGCATAACTTGGGAAATTGCCAACAGCGGGCCCGAACGGCGGGAAATTACCCAAAAAGAATTAAAATTTAATCTCGGTTTGGAGTCGGCAGCCAAAAAAGCGCAGTTGCCGCCGATGCGTCGTTTTTGGGAATTGATGGCCTGGCTTCAGACGAGTCCGGTTGCTCTCAAAAGAAATCAGTTTGGAGAATCAATCCTCGCAGTTAAAAAATCGATCGACCGCAATGCCATCCTAGTCCAAAAAGCCCGCGCCCAGATCGAAGCAAAAACCGCACTGCAGTCAATTGCTGCATCGAATTTGATCGACCACAATACCCCAAAACTAGAAACTAATTTTAACAGCAAGTTCGATCGTCTAGTCAGCAATCCTCTATCCTTTGTTACATTACTCGATCGCGCAGCCGTCAACATCGAGGAATTAACCCTACCGCCAGCGCTAAAAACAACCGCCGCACCAACAGAAATCCCCGGAGTAAAAATTAATACATCCGGCACAGACGGCAATTTAGATTTTTCCGCCCGCGAAATCCTGGAAAAATACGCGCGAAACATCGAAGGAATTATTTGGTCGTCAGTAGACCACCTCCTAGGCAAAGAAACAGCCGCAAGTGATAATACGGAGAAATCCCTGTCAATTAAGTATTATTTACAACAGCTTCAAGAGGAAAAAAACACGCAAAAAAGCCCAGAGGTCGATCGACCGTGGCTGAAGTGGCAAGACTTATTCGGGGAAGCTGCACCGGAGCATTTAATCGAAGGAAGTTCCGAACCCGATGCAGTAGTTCAAACTCTGGTATCACAATCTAGTCCAAAAGTCAAGCAGAAAATTGCAGAAGTAGGAGAATTGCCAGAAGGTCTATCGACCGCAGTCTCAATCTCCCCTTACCCCGAAGCACTTCACCGCCTGCTCGGGCAGCTAAAACAGAGCTTGCTGACACAAAGCCCAAAAAGTCAACCCCAAACAGCATCTGATTTATCTGATTTAGCAGTTACTCAAAAAAATAGCCCTGCACTCGCAGCAGAATCAACCCCAGGGCGCGCGCCGGAAACCCAAGTGCCAAAAAACACAAACCCGAACACCCGACAAAACAACCAATCCCCAGCAGCAATCACCGCGCCAACCCGCAGATACACCCCCGCAACCCCCACAACCCCCCCCGCAGCCGAACCAAAAAATCACAGCGCAGGCGTCCAACCGGAAGGCGAATACTTAGAAACAAAAGCAGAATCGATGGGATACATTAAGCACCCCCTAGAACAAGTGCTCGAATGGCTCGATCGAGTCATGCTGCGGTTAGAAAACATCGCCGAGCAACTCTGGAATTGGGCAAAAATCAACTTGCCAAAAATCCTCAAAAGCAAAGAGAAAATTGACTAATCTTTAGCTTATGATAAAAAAGTTGCGGCAACAGCAGCAAATCAGCTCAGTATTATGCCATCTTTGGAGACTCCCACAGTGCTAACCCTCAAAATCGTAGTTAATGTAGTTGTTTTATTTTTTGTTTCCCTGTTCATATTTGGATTTTTGTCCAATGACCCAGCCCGGAACCCCAACCGCAGAGACATGGAATAAACAAGTTATCTCGACCGCAGAGTAGGGGCGCGTCACCGCAGCCCCTGCAACAGCCGACAAACCCGCAAAAATTAGTTGAACAAAACTTGACCGAAAGCATCCAGGATACAAGCCCCCGGATTCATCCGTGGAGAAATAAAAAACCTGTATCCGATGAAACTTGCCCCCCGAATTGCTCCGTGGGGTCAATGCTTCCAATCTAAAATCTAAAATCTAAAATCTAAAATCGATTGACCTCGCACCAGCAGCGAGGTTATCTTGTGGCGAAAGCAACTTCTGAAAGCAGCCAGATTTTGGCGCGCCAAAGCCACAGCCAATTTTAGATGTCAGATTAATTTTTAAACAATGGCCTTATTAGATGCAAAATTTTCAATAATTTGCACCCTATAAAATCTAAAATCTAAAATCTAAAATCTAAAATCGGATGACTTACCTGTTGTAACTATGCCCTATCCGGTACCGCCGCCAGAACCCTCTGCCATCATCTACATCGCAAAGCCAAAAAAAGTTGCCCTCACTGTGGCGGCCGGCGATGGAGACACCCGCAGCCACCCCGCAGAAATACCGGAACCAAGCCCAGATATCGTTCAGCCAGAACCCACACCGGCCCCAGCAGAACCCGCAGCCACACTCCTCGGCACCACCCCAGCCACCGACCAGCCTCCAGAAATCGCCGACCCCCTAGCGGAAGTCGAAAGCGGCGAGGCAGTGGTGGGATTTCAGGGGCAGACCCCTGTGGAAGAACCCGAAACTGCGGAAACTCCGAAAGATTCCTCGTTTACAGCTTACCAATTGGGTTCGGTAGAAAATGCCATTGCCATTCGGAATCGGGAACGAACCGCAGAGGCGCAGAGAAAACAGGAGAGAAATATTGCCGGAAAGCAGGAAAGTTGGTATCAGGCCCAAGGCCGGCAGTTAGAAGATAACTCTCCCCAACCTGCGGAGATTCCCGTTCCAGAACCCGCGCTAGAACCAGCACCCAGCGGGCAACAGGAGTTCGAGATTCCCGCACCAGCAACCGCCCCCGCACCCAGAACCCCCCCTGCGCCGACACCGAAACCTAAACCAGCCGCGCCGGGAGTCCGCACCGCCCCTTCTGGGCGGACGGTGCCTTTTCCGGTGACTCCGGCCGATACTATCGAAGTTAAGGCCGACAGCCAAGAATTCGACGATAAGCAGCAAATTGTCACGGCGGTTGGTAATGTCGTTGTGCGGTTCCGGCAAACTGTGATTGATGCCGATCGAGCGATCGTCAACTTAGTCACCCGCCAAGTGGTAGCATCCGGCAATGTCGCCTATACCCGCGGCCAACAAGTAGTGCGCGGCCAGCAGATGGAGTTCAATCTCGGCCTCAACAGCGGTGCAGTCGAACAAGCACGCGGCGAAATATTCCTGCCCGCAGCAGGTAGCGAATTGACGCCCACACTGCCGACAGATATTAGTGCTGGGACGATTCTCGAACAGCCGCTGAGCGATCGAATTACCAGCCAGCAGCCCCTACGCGGAGTCAAATCCCCCGGCGCTGCTACAGTGACTATCGGCGGCGGCGGACAGCTAGCAGCCCCCCAAGTTACTGGTGCCGTCAACCGCATCCGCTTTGAAGCAGAACGCATCGAACTGCTGCCAGACGGCGCGAGGGTAGCAACCAACATTCGGCTTACTAACGACCCGTTTTCCCCGCCGGAATTTGAATACAGGGCCCGGAGGGCGACGATTAGAAGGATTTCGCCCACGGCAGAGGAATTAGTCACAACTAAACCCCGCTTGGTGTTCGACAACCGGGTGAAAATACCCGTGTATCCCCGCAGGCAAGTCTTTGACAGCAGGCAGCAAAACGGCCCGTGTTTGACCTTTGGTTACGACGGAGGCGAACGCGGCGGTTTGTATGCCGAGTGCGGTTTTGAGGTGTTGCAAAACGGGCCGGTGCGGCTGACTCTGACGCCCCAAATTTACCTGCAGCGGGTGGTGGAAAAGCACGGCGGTAATCCGTTTTCTCCCGATAGCTACGGGCTCAAAGCGAGGTTACGCGCTAGTCTCGGCCGGCGCACCAGCCTGGACGGATCGGCAATATTTCTGAGTTTGGAAGATTTCCCGAATTTGCCGGAAAACAGCTTTCGGGGCAATTTGCGCCTGCGACAGTTGATCGGCACTCACTCTCTGGCTGCAGAATACAGTTATCGCGATCGACTGTTTAACGGTTCTCTGGGCTATCAAACCGTGCAGAGCAGCCTCGGAGCAGTCCTCACCTCCCCAGTCATCCCACTCGGACGCACCGGCCTCAATCTCAGCTACCAAGCTGGGTATCAATTTATCAATGCTGACACCGATCGACCAGACTTGCTCGAACCAGTGCGGGAAAACAACCGCATCGATCTGGGCCGTTCCCAAGTTAGCTTCGCCTTGAGCCGCGGCTTTAACCTGTGGGAGGGTCAACCGCTGCCCCGCACTCCCACCCAGGGCTTGAGGTATACGCGGACGCCAGTGGTTCCTTTCTTGCAACTGGCCCTGGGACTCCGGGGAGTTGGTACTTACTACAGCAGTGGCGACAGACAAAATTCCCTCGCTGGCAGCGTCGGCATTCAAGGACAGTTCGGTCATTTCTCCCGCCCTTTCCTCGATTACACTGGGTTTAACGTGACTTATACCCAGGTGGGGCGCGACGGTATCTCGCCGTTTTTATTCGATCGCTTAGTAGATTTGAGAGTCCTGTCTTTTGGGCTTGTCCAGCAAGTTTACGGAGGCTTTCGAGTGGGATTTCAAAGTGCTATTAATTTAGAAAGTGCGGAAACAATCAGTACGAATTACACCTTAGAATACAGCCGCCGCAGCTACGCAATCATTTTGCGTTTTAACCCTGAGCGTCAAGTCGGCAGCCTGACTTTTAGAATTAGCGACTTCAACTGGAATGGGACTCCCCAACCTTTTTCCGGGGACGCGCGAACTGTAGAAGGAGGCGTTCGTTTATCCGATTAATTCAATTGGGAATTGGGCATGGGGCATTGGGCATGGGGCATTGGGCATTGGTCATTGGGAATTTGGAACCAACAGAAAACAGTCAACCGCCAACAGAAAACAGTCCACAGACAACAGAAAACAGACAACAGAAAACAGACAACAGTCAACAGTCAACAGACAACAGAAAACACTCAACAGTCAACAGAAAACACTCAACAGTCAACAGTCAACAGTCAACAGTCAACAGACAACAGAAAACAGTCAACAGTCAACAGAAAACACTCAACAGTCAACAGTCAACAGTCAACAGTCAACAGAAAACAGTCAACACATGACAGAAGTGACCGCAATATCTGCACAAGCAGCGGCTCTGCTGGTTCACTACGGTTTTGACCTAGGTGGCAAAAAAGCCGAGAAATTGGCGGGTGAATGGCTAACCAAGTATCCCGGCTATTGGCTGCGTTTAGCAGTGGTTGAAGCGCTTTATCAAGGCCGCTACAAGGCTGTTTCTGTGGGACAGCTATTGAGTATGTGGCACCGGATAGGTGAACCTCTCTATCATTTCAATCGCGAGTTTGAACGCTTGGTATGCAACAATTTTCCTCAAAATTTAACCGGGGAAATTGGTGTTCAAATGTCGCAGGAGGATATACTTTTCTCCAACCAGGAATCGCAAGTTGGTGTCGCCGAGTTAGATTTGCGATTGCCGTCAGAGGCGCAACTTGATGTGGCGCTTCATGCAGAAGTCCCCAACACAGACGCCCCGGGAATAGGAAAATTGCCCGCAGCCGACGATCGCACAAAAGAAAATACAGAATTTGTAGTATATGAAGATGTGGCTATTACCGCCCTCGCCGATCGAGCCGAAGCCGAGCAAAAATTAGCTGACAAACCTGTGGCAAAATCCTTCCCAGTTGTCAAACACACTGATTTTCATACCAAGTTAAAAGCCATTGCCAGAGAAGGCAGAAGAAAGAAGGGAGAAAGCAGAAATAGACTGTAAACTTTGGGAACTATAGCCTTTCTCAGTAACATGAGGTGCTCTCGCGGCCTCCGTGGCCTCCGTGGCCTCCGTGGCGTCCGTGGGCATAAGACTCGCCCCCATACCTCACAACGCTTGAGAACCGCTATAGATAGTTATTTTTCACTTTTCACCAGAAAACGAGCCAGAAGCCCCTGGCTTTAGACATGGGGAGGAAAGTGGCAGCGACGACCGTCGCCTGAAGCTTTCTTCCTTCAAAATCCATAGCTATAGCCATCTTTTTTGTGAATTGCTTTGCAATATTTATGGCTAACACCTGCTACCCTCCCAGCCTTCGTTACGATATCAAAACTACCTGAAGCACGGCACAAAACACGCCCGGTGTAAGAGCCGATTTTCTTGCCTGCGGTAACGTTTGCACTGACAAGATCGCCAGTCTGAAACCCTTTATGGATTTGCACTCTGGACTTGTGCCGCATGGGAAACCCGTACTGATTTGTGCCGCACATCTGTCGTGTTCCGTGACCTTTTGCTGCGATCAACAGTGGCTTTGATGTTAAGACTTCAAGCGTGTCAACGCTGCCCACACACGCAGCATCAAGCCAGTGCGATTTAGCTAATCCTAACCGATGGCGATTGAACTTAGTTTGCCCGCCCGTGCCAGTAGTGACGGGCAATCCCGTCTTTTTAAGTGCATTAAACAATGCCCACCTGGTTGAGTTGACCGCTGCTGCATCTTTAAGAGGCTGTTTTGCCTGTTTGAGAATACGATTTAGCAGGTCGGGCTTAGCTGCCAGGAATACCCGAACATCTTGATTGCCTTTCTTTTGATTGCAATCGTGGCAGGCAATCGTTAAATTAGAAACCCTGTCCGAGCCACCTTTTGATTTGGGTTGAATGTGCTCAACCTCAAAAGGTACATTTTCAGCCGAGCAATAAGCGCACTGCCGATTCCATTTGTCCAAGAGATACTGCCGGACTTCGTAACCCTGCAATTCTCCCTGCTGATACAATACGCCTGAGATTTCAGGGTTTTGCATTAGTTGGGTATCGAACCGCACTAACTCTTGAGCAATGCTAGCAATGGGCGCAAATCGAATTAACTTGCGTACCCATGTAAGTGTTGTTTCAACTCGATGCTGCCCCGATGGAGCTAGCCAACCATCCGGACGAGTGCGATTGAGAAACCGCGCTTGACGATATCGAGTTTTGCGATTTCGCCTTCCTCGCCTGAGTTGGTGGCGAGAGAGAAGTGCATCTTTAATTTGCTGCCCCCTGTGTTGCAGTTCGGCTCCGAAGATAATCTTGTTGCCCTGTTTGACTGCGATTCCCGTAATTTTAGATCCCGGATCTAATTTCAGTTCTAAGAGTTCAGGATTCGTCTCAACTGCTTTTTTCAAAACAATTGTAAAGGGATAGCGGCGAAATACCGCTGCCTTGCCTGCTTTCAGTAATGACCTTGCCATTCCTGGTTTGCAGGGTGATAAAGGTTTGAGATTGTTATCAATTACAAAGGCAAAGTTAGACATTTTTGCGTCTCCTCTGATTTCTCGTAATGTTCGCTTCGCCAATGTTTTCAAGGCTTGTTCTGCTGGCTGCACTTCCTTAACCCATTACAGATGTTTAACAACCAACGATAGTGCTACAAACTAGCGACGCATTTGTAGGTATCATGACCTCGAAAACGTAGACCTCGAAAGTCTTGGGCTGGTCATGTTGTGGCTCGCATCCCGCTTGCGTTAGTCGGGCAGTCTACAAGCCCCTGCCTTTAGGCATGGGGTTCATGACTTGGGGCACTTACTCCCATCCGAATTTCCGAACAAAAAGATGCTTGTTCCGTACCGTTAGCTTGCTTAACAACGCTAGTCCGCAGCCGCAAATTGGGCATGAGATACCACAGCCTTTCTTCGGCATGGAGGGTGTCTGATTCTGTAATCAATGTCAGCACGTCGTCGCCCATCACGTAGCGGCTGTTACCCTTGTCTTGCAACACTTTGCCAACGCTTGGATTGTCGGGATTTGGTACGATCGCTAGTATTGTAGAACCGATTTGTTTAGCTTGGTCGCGATCGGGAATACCGTCCCAACTAATCCGAACGCTAGTTAGCTTAGTTGAAGCCGGGTTAATCGAGTGTTGTTGGCAAAGTTTGACGACTGCTGCATCGCTAGCTGTCAGTATTTCTATTTTGAGGTCGGATTTACCTGCCTGCAATTCCCCAGAATTGAGATTGTGTACGGTACGCTGAGAAAACCATTTACCTGCACTTAACTCGAAAAACTCGATAACATCCATGAAATTTGTCTCTAAAGTCAATACTGCTTTATTTGCGATCGTGACTTGCGCGCTATGAGTCAGAAACCCGGTTTCTTCCTGCGTACTAGCGACCAAACCCATGATTTTGTTTAGAAACCCGGTTTAAGAGTGCAAGTCCTTTTCTATATTTTAGAGGAAGGGGGCGCACCTGCAAAGCTTTCTGAGAGCTTTAGGTGAAACAGATTGCAGATGCCGTTGAGGTACGAAACCCAACCAGGGGGACATCTGCCTCGCTGATGCGGCCGACTTGACAGAAAATTAGAGCATCCGCCATTATATTTCGTTAGAAAAAGTTTTTTTCGCACTTTAAATACCTGAAAATTTTTAGCTTTGAGAGTGTTTATCGATCGACCATCCTGGCCCAAATACCAGCTATGTTAAGAAAAGCAACGATATATGTGAGCCTTTGTCGATCGAGCGGTAAATTGGGCGTTGCTGAGTTTAATTATATTGGCGGCGATTTATTATCATGGCACTGCTTGAAAATTCTCCAAGCAGACTCCGACTAAAAAACAAGCAATTCATCGAACCATCACCAAACCGAGGATAGCAAGCCCGTAGCACATAGCATTCAAATATGTCATGCTAAGTCAAGAGAAAAGATTCTCGATCGGCTTTTCGGTAGGGTACAGCTAGCGATCGCATACATTTAAAAAACACATCCGTAAATTTATGACCGAGTTTACACAAGGGCTGGATAAAATGCAGCCCGCAGAACAGACGCACTACCTGGGAATCCTGCCAAGTCAGCTAGCAGCGACTTCAGACTGCGAAAAATTATACAGCTTACTAACAGATTACAATTTTATTGAATCCAAGCTGTCAGCATCGGGAGTACAGGCGCTAATAGAAGATTACGATTTAGCAACAAGTCCCGATATTATTACCTCAGACCAAAAAGCCCACCAACTCAAATTAATCCAAGAAGCAATTCGGCTGTCTGCCCACATTCTAGCCACAGATAAAACCCAACTAGCCACCCAACTAATAGCCCGCTTGATGTGCTTTGAAAGTCCAGAAATTCAAGCACTGCTAGCACAGGCCAAACACCAAACAACCCCCTGGCTGCGACCGCTAACGCCCAGCTTTACCCCTCCCGGCGGGAGATTGTTGCGTACCCTCACCGGACATACAGACTGGGTACAAGGTGTAGCAATCACCCCCGACGGCAAGCGGGCAATTTCTGCGTCCTCCGACCACACTCTCAAAATTTGGCACTTAGAAACAGGAGAAGAACTTTCCACCCTCAAAGGTCATCTTACCTACGTCAATGCTGTAGCTGTCACGCCCGATGGCACTAAAGTAATTTCCGGTTCTTGGGACAATACTATTAAAATTTGGGATTTAGAAACTGGACAAGAAATATTTACTTTTGCCGGCGATACTTTTGCCGTAGAAGCAGTAGCAGTAACTCTCGACGGCAAGCGAGTAATTTCAGGTTCTTGGGATGGCAGTATTAAAGTTTGGGATTTGACAAGCAGGGAAGTAATTTTCAACTTCAAAGGTCACAGCAGTTTTGTCCAGTCGGTAGCAGTAACTCCTGATAGCAAACGGTTAATTTCTGGGTCGGGAGACAACAGCATTAAAGTCTGGAACCTAGAAACCGGAAAAGAACTTTTTACTCTTACGGGTCATGAAGACTGGGTAAAAAGTGTAGCAGTTACTCCCGACGGCGAAAAAATAATTTCTGGCAGTTACGACGGAACTGTTCAAGTCTGGAGTTTGCCCGAACAAAAGCAACTTTTCACTTTAGGAAAACACGGCAGTTTTGTTCAAGCTGTAGCAGTCAGTCCCGACGGCAAACGGGTAATTTCGGCTTCCGGCGACAAAACGCTAAAAGTTTGGAATCTCGAAACAAAAGAAGAACTTTCCACTTTTACCAATCACATTGCCCCAGTTAATGCTGTGGCTGTTACCCCTGACGGCAAGCGGATAGTTTCTGGTTCCTCTGACAAAACTCTCAAAGTTTGGCACTTAGAAATAGGCAAAGAAAATTTATCATTTGCACGTCACGATGACTGGGTAAATGCTGTAGCAGTAACGGCGGACGGTACTAAAGCGATTTCCGGTTCGGGAGACAACAGCCTTAAAGTATGGAATCTCAAAAACGGACAGGAAATTTTTACAATTCGGGGACATCAAGATTGGGTAAAAGCGATCGCAATAACAGCGGATAGCAAGCGAGTAGTTTCGGGTTCTGGCGACAAAACTGTGAAAGTTTGGAATCTAGAAACCGGAAAGGAAATCTTTACTTTCACGGGTCATACAGACTGGGTGAATTCTGTGGCAGTGACTGCGGACGGAACGATGGCGATTTCGGGTTCGACAGACAAAACTATAAAAGTTTGGAGTTTGGAAACAGGAGAGGAACTTTTTACTTTTACAGGTCATGAAGACGGGATAAAATCTGTTGCAGTTACTCCTGACGACAATCGGGTAATTTCTGCTTCCAGCGACAACACTCTCAAAGTTTGGAGTTTGGGGAAAGAAAAGAATATTTTTGCTCATTTGTGGAATGTAGGAGTTAAAAATCAACTTTTCACTCTCAAAGGTCATGAGAGTTGGGTGAATGCTGTGGCAGTTACAGAAGATGGAAAATGTGCAATTTCTGGGGGGCGAGAAACAACTTTGAAAGTGTGGAATTTGCCAAGTAGAAAGGAAATTTTTACTCTAGCTGGTCATGCCGATACGATAACATCCGTGGCGACTAGGGGTAATAAAGCGATTTCTGTTTCGGATGACAATACTCTGAAAGTTTGGGATTTGTTGAGTCGAAAAGTAGTTGCTAGTTTCACGGGAGATAGTGCTTTGAAAGCTTGCGCTATTGCGCCGGATGGGGTGACAATCGTAGTGGCGGAAGCTTCGGGACAGGTCCACTTTTTGAGGTTAGAAGAGGGGAAATAGTCATTAGTCATTAGTCATTAGTCATTAGTCATTAGTCATTAGTCATTATGCCGATCGCACTTTTGCTAAAATTTAAAAGTGCGATCGGTCTTTTCCCCAATCTAGTTTACAATTGTTCGGGGTCAATTCCCATCGCTCGCAGTCTTTCTGCCAGTACAGCAGCCCGCTGTTCGGCTTGTTCTGCCCGCTGTTCGGCTTGTTCTGCCCGCTGTTCGGCTTGTTCCAAGCTGCGAGAAACCTCCTCATAACTTGTAAAAGGTTCCCCGTCAGGGCGATAAATTTGCAACTCTTCACCCGACAAATCAAAGCGAATTCCTGCAATTCATTAAAAAAAATCTCATTCACCAAAGAGCGCATCGAAAATAGGGCAGACACCACCCGCCCTACAAAACTACTTTCTCTGCAAATTCACCCCGCGAATCGAATAATCCAAAAGCTCAATTGGGTGCATTAAAGTAACTTCCTTTCCCTGCAACTCCAAATGCTTCTTAATTTGCAAAGAACAACCCGGATTAGAAGAAGCAATCAACTCCGCCCCAGTATTCAGCAAATTCTCCACCTTTTGCACTCCTAATTCATCAGCAACATCCGGCTGAAGCATATTGTAAACCCCCGCACTCCCGCAGCACAAAGCCGCATCAATAGGCTCTTTTAACTTCACTCCCGGAATTTGTTGCAGCAACTGACGCGGCTGCAAACTAATCTTTTGCCCGTGCAACAAATGACAAGCATCTTGATAAACAATTGTCAAATCTCCGTCAATCAAAGGATTAAGTTTCGCCGTAATTCCCGCACTTGCCAAAAACTCTTGCACGTCCTTAACATTAGCAGCAAAATTCTCAGCTTTCTCCCGATACTCAGGGTCATCTGCTAAAATGTGACCGTATTCTTTCAAAGTGTGGCCGCACCCAGCAGCGTTGATAATCACAAAATCAACGCCAGTATTTTCAAAGCTATCAATCATTTGTCTCGCCAAAGCTTTCGCCTGTTGGGCTTGCCCTTGGTGTTCCGGCAAAGCAGCACAGCATCCCTGACTTTTAGGAACCACAACCTCGCAACCGTTAGCCGTCAAAACTCGCACCGTAGCTTCATTAACTGGCGAAAATAACAGCCGCTGCACGCAGCCTAAAATCACGCCGACTCGATAGCGTTTCTCCCCTTGTGCGGGAATTACCTCTGGTAAATTATCCCGGAAAGAATCAACAGTAACTTTCGGCAAAATTGATTCCATCGCCGCCAAGCGGGGAAATACTTTTTTCAGCAAACCTGTTTTGCGGACAAGTTTTGGCAGTCCTAATTTTTGATAAATAAACAGGGGTACAAGCAAAGGCCGCAATCTGTGAGGGTAAGGGAAGAGATTAAAAATCAGAGTGCGAATTACATTGTCGGAAAAAGTGCGTTCCTGATTTCTAGTAACTTGGTGGCGAGTTGCGGAAATTAGCTTGTCGTATTGAACTCCTGAAGGGCAAGTTGTAACGCAGGCCAAACAGCCCAAACAAGTATCGAAATGCTGTGAGGTTGCTTCGTTTAAAGGTGCGTCGCCTTCGTTAATTGCATCCATTAAATAGATGCGGCCTCTGGGGGAATCCATTTCTTTGCCAAGTACGCGATAACTCGGACAAGTTGACAAACAAAAGCCGCAGTGTACGCAAGTATCGATTAATTTCGGATCTGGCGGATTGTTGGCGTCGAAACCTGGGATGTCGAGGGTTTCTAAGTGGGGATTTTGTGCTAGAAAATTGCTTTCTTTGGCAGGTCTTAAATCGTCGCTGGGAACTTGAGATTTTTCTGAAGTTTGCATAATAATATTACCTAATTGTTTTGGTTCGTAGTAAGGACTTTAGTCCTTTAAAATTGCCAGCATAAATCCATCAAGCCAACAAAAACTTCTCTTCTCTTCTCTTCTTTTCTCTTCCTTCGCGCTCTTCGCGCCTTCGCGGTTCGTAAAAAACAAATCTAATTCACAAATAGACATCTCCCAAAAAGCCAGTATTGAACAGGCAGGATGCCGGTTCCACAATAATTATTCCAGAGGTCTAATGATTTAGGCCGGGATTCAATAAAAACTGAACTCCTTACTACAAACTTTAAACTAAATACCGCTTATAAAACGACGGGGACTCAAAAGATTTTCCGGGTCAAACTGCTGTTTAATCCGGCGCATTAAATCGATCGCACTTCCAGTATAGCCCCAAACATCTAACTGTTGCTTGAGGTCGGTCGGCGCTGCTAAAACAGTCAGAAAACCGCCTTTTGCTTCGCACCCTCTGCGTACCTGCAACAGCGTGTCTGCAGTCGCAGTCTCAAACCGCAAAACCCCCAAACCGCTGCCTGCATGAATCAAAGCGTCCTGTACCGGCAATTCGTTAATTGCCGTTACAGCTTCCGACGGTCTGATTCCTATTTTGCAAATAATTGCCGACTTTGTGCCAGAATCCCACATTGTTTCTGGCAATCTTTGCCATAACTGATGCTCATCATTTTCGCAGCAGCTAGTGCCTTGCAAACCCAATTTTTCGCCAACTTCCAGCAAGCGGGCTGATTGTTGTTTAACACTTGGGGCGATACTTTGAAATCTGACGATTAATCCCGTGCCCTTTCCTAAGCCTAATTTTGCCACTAATTCAGGTGACAGCAAATCAACGGCTGTTGGTGTCAAAGCAGAGGATAATAAGATTTGAGCCGTTTGGGACAAAGCATTAATTTCCCCTGTCAGCACTACGGTTCCCGATGATTCAGGCAGCGGATAAACTCGGAAAGTTACTTGACTGATGACGCCCAATGTGCCGTAAGCACCAGTAAACAGTTTCATCAAGTCGTAACCGGCGACATTTTTAACAACTCGACCTCCGGCTACGGCAATTTTACCGTCCGATCGCACAAAGGTAATTCCCAATAGCAAATCTCTCACCCCCCGATAGCGATGCCGCAAGGAACCCGCATCAGCAGTAGCGACAATGCCGCCCAAAGTTGCCTCTTGCGGATATGCTGGATCGATCGGCAAAAATTGACCTGCCGCAGCTAAAATTTGTTGCAAATCCGCAAACTTCATCCCCGCTTCTGCAGTCACGGTTAAATCGCCCACAGCGTGTTGTACAAGCCGATTGAGGCGCGAAGTGCTGACAGCCACAAGCCCCGCTGCATCAGGAGATACCCTTAAATCCCCCTTAAAAAGACCCACTTTGACAACATCTTGCTCCCCCCTTTGTAGGGGCGGTGCCCCCGTGCCCGCCCTGGGCCGGGGGGGCTCGGAGTCTAATTTAACTAAACCGCCCCAATCAAGTTTGCTGCCGCTGCCACAAGGCAAGACTGCACAGCCATGTTGCTGTGCCCAAGCAATGACAGCCGCCAGTTCTTCCTGAGTATTGGGGTAAACAGTACAATCTATTTTCGTGTCGGGGGCAACTGCTTTTTCTACCCGTTCTTGCCAAAATGGCTCTGTATCTTGCCAGCGACAGATGCCAGCAGTCCCGACAATACTTTCTAATTCTTGTATGCTTACGTAATTTTCGGTAGAAAAAGATTTCATGAAGGTTATCAGACGCCCGGTAAAAAAAATTATCAAAACACTGCCTAAAACCATTAAATATTAATACGGGCCCGATATTCAAAACATGAAGAAACAAATGTCTCAAAACCGAATTTCTCTGGGAATTACCGGTCTCAACGAAGTGATTGGCGGTGGCCTAATTCCTCAACGCTCTTATCTGGTGCGCGGCGGCCCGGGTACTGGCAAGACTACACTGGGCTTTCACTTTTTGGCAGCAGGTGTGGCTCTGGGAGAAACGCCCCTGTTTATTACTTTAGGAGAACCGGAAGCGCAATTGCGGGCCAATGCCGAAACTCTCGGTTTTGATATTGAAGCGATGGCGTTCCTCGATTTGAGCCCATCCTCAGAATTTTTTACAGAAGTTCAGACTTATGACATTTTCTCCCCCTCCGAGGTGGAGCGAGAACCGACTACACAAAAGATTATCGAGCGAGTCCAAGCTGTCAAGCCACAACGGGTGTTTTTGGACGCGATCACTCAATTTCGCTACTTAGCTGCGGATGAGTTTCAGTTTCGCAAGCAAGTTTTGTCTTTTCTGCGGTTTTTGGTGGAAGGGGGGGCGACGGTGGTGTTCACCTCAGAAGGCACTTTAAGTGCTCCCGATGACGATTTGCAATTCATCAGCGACGGAGTAATTTACTTGGAACTGCGCCCTGAAGGACGCACCCTGTCTGTTACCAAGCTGCGAGGGTCCAACTTCCGCAGCGGCCGCCATTCGCTGCGCCTGACTCAGGCTGGTATGGAGGTATTTCCGCGACTGCTTCCGGACAACTTTCAACAGGATTTTGTTGCGGAAGCGATTTCTTCTGGGGTTCCAGAAATGGACGAACTGCTGCACGGGGGAGTGGAACGGGGGACTGTGACGGTGATTAGCGGGCCTAGCGGCGTTGGTAAAACGACGGTGGGGATTCAGTTTATGAAGGAAGCTGCAGGAAGGGGGGAGCGATCGGTAGTTTACATTTTTGAGGAGTCAAGTTCTACTCTGCTGGAGCGCTGCGAATCAGTTAACATTCCGGTTGGGGCGATGATGGGGCAAGGAAGTCTTTCGGTGATACCTGTGGAACCTTTGCTGTACTCGCCGGATCAGTTTGCCTGTATGGTACGGCAGGAGGTTGAGCAGGAAAAGACGCGGATTGTGATGATTGACAGTATTTCTGGCTATCAGCTTTCGATGCAGGGACAAGATTTGGTGAACAATTTGCACGCTTTGTGCAAGTATCTGAAGAATATGGGAGTCACCGTTATCTTGATTAATGAGGTAGAAGCCATTAGCGGAGATTTTCGGCTGACCGAGATCGGAATTAGCTATTTGGCGGATAATCTTCTGTTTATACGCTATCTGGAACGCCAACTGCATAATAGGACAGAAATCCGCAAGGCGATCGGAGTAATTAAAAAACGAGTCAGCAATTTCGAGAGAACTCTGCGAGAACTCGAGATTACTCGCTACGGCATCAAAGTCAGCAAACCGATACGGGGGCTGCGCGGTATTTTGAGTTCGGCGCCGGTGTGGATTGATGGGGAAGCGGATGAAGATTGAATCGGCGCTTGTCGTGCTGTTGCTGGGCAAGTGCAGCTAATTTTGCAGTCGTGAATCTACTAATGAGTAGGGGGCGCGTCGCGCACCTCACCACTAGCAGTAGTGCGCGCACCGCGCACCTTACCACTAGCCTAAGTCCTGGAAAACTTAAATATATTGGTAAATTTGTGTATTTTTCGACTTTTATCGTAATGTAGTTTTCAATTCTATGAAATACAGTAGGGGCACAGGGCACGCGGCCGTGTCCTGTGTCAGATCATCTGTACTTCACTCAACTGAAAACCTATGTAATAGTTCCCCGAAAAGTAAGCTAATACCAGATAAAAAAAGAATCCAACTTTAGACCACCTCCCAACCCATATATAATCACTCACTCCCAATTTTTTATGAGGTTGCATAGAATCCGATCCCCCCTAGCCAAGAGGGCGGGCACGGGGAGTAGGGGTCGCACCGCCCCTACTAAGGGGGGACAAGATTCTTCTCAAAGTCAACCCCTACTCCCCAACAACCAGGGGGATGCGAGGGGGATCGAGATATGTGTAACTTCACATTAAATTGGTATCACTCGCCATTGTAAAATCTAAAATCTAAAATCTAAAATCTAAAATGGTATAACCCGTATTCACAGGAAGCTGATAAATGACTGGCACTTCAATAATTTTAGCCGTAGACCGCAATCAGCGAAACTTGGAACTATTAGCACAATTTCTCAATAAAGAAGGATACCAGATGATCGCGGCTTATAACTATGAAGATGTTGCACAAGCTATCAGTCAGCCTGCTAGGATCGGGATGGCTTTAGTAGATATTTCTGGTTTCGATCGCCGGATTTGGGAGTGCTGCGAACAACTGCGAAATCACCAAATCCCTTTTCTGATACTCTCGCCCAAACAAAGCGCTGCTATTCAGCACGAAAGCCTCTGCCACGGTGCTCGGAATATGTTGGTAAAACCTTTGATAGTTAGAGATTTGCTATCCATTGTTCACAGCTTGCTAGGAGAACGTGCGTGAGTCAAATTTTATTGCTTGTCGAACAGAAAGAAAATCGCCGCTTGTTATTAGAATGGCTAGCAGTTTATTATGAGGTATTGCTGCCAAACTCAACAGAAAATAGTGAGGAGTTTTTACCATTTAATCAATCTTTTGACCTGGCGATAATTGACGGTATTTCCCTGAAACGCCACTGGCAATGGGTTGCCGCCCAAAAACAGGCAGAACACCCGGTATGCTTGCCTTTTCTTTTGATTACATCCCGCTCGGATGTAGGGATGGCAACGCAATTTATTTGGCAAAGTATTGACGATTTGATTATCGCTCCGATCGAGAAGATAGAATTGCAAGCGCGGGTGGAGATTTTGCTGCGATCGCGCCAGTTGTCTTTAACTCTTAAATTGTCTCACGACCAACTCGATCGCACTCTGCAAACAGCCCAAGAGCTCAATGAGATGAAAACATCTTTGCTGTACATGATTGCCCATGACGTTCGCAATCCTTTGAATTTCATCATCGGCACTACACAACTTCTTAGCAAGTACAAGTTAACATTAACAGAGGAGAAAACACAAGAACTTCTAGACAAAACTCAAGCAGCGGCCAAAGGCATAGATTTGTTATTAGATGATGTTTTGCTGCTGGGGCGTGTTGAGTCGGGAAAAACAGGTTTTTCCTTGCTACCGATAGACTTAGCAAAGTTGTGTAATGAGTTGGTAGAGGAATTTCAGAGCAGCCTGAAGTTGAAACATGAAAATGAGCGGGTGACGCTGATTTTTGTCAATCACCATCAATCTGCTATGGCGTGTTTGGAGGTAAGCTTGCTCCGGCGCATTCTGGGCAATTTGCTGTCCAATGCTATTAAGTATTCTCCCCCAAATACCGAAGTCATCTTTGAATTAAAAGTTACTGAAACCGAGGCTATTTTTTCGGTACAGGATGCAGGAATTGGCATACCTGTAGCAGACCAAGGACGGCTGTTTGATTCATTTTACCGGGCTAAAAATGTCGGTCGCATTCCTGGTACTGGACTGGGGCTGAGCATTGTTAAAAAATGTGTGGACTTGCAGGGTGGCGAAATTACTTTGACCAGTGAAGAAGGCATTGGCAGTACATTTACAGTAACGCTGCCGATCGCACAACCAGGAAAAAAGCAAATCTCGCCTGCAACGCCTTAAACTAGATGCAGGCATTATATTGGGATATTCATCGATGGATTTGACGCCCCGCTGAGGCTCTACTTGGTATAGCTTTTCTTATTGACATCCACCCCGGCCGTACCGCGGGATTCCATCTATTCAAGCCAGTCAAAAATTGACAATTGCTTAAATTCTGGTGGGTTGACGCTTCTTTGGGTGCTGCTATCCTGGGATAGTCTTATGCT
>NZ_JAUBTT010000118.1:17547-22061 GCF_036705125.1 Microcoleus sp. B7-D4 | reverse complement strand
ACCCATTAATCGCTGTGTTTCTTTAGGATGCTCTTCAATATGATTGAGTATGTCGCTCATGTTTCTGTGTCAAAAAACCTTTATGATGTGATATTACCACGAAGTGTTACTATTTTGGAGATGTCTATTAGTTTTAGCCGAAAACAACCTAAAACCCTACCAGGGATTGAAACACAAAATCGTACCGTATCTAACAACCAATTATCAGGCCGAAAACAACCTAAAACCCTACCAGGGATTGAAACAAACACTTATCCACTCAGATGCGCGAAGGCACCAGCCGAAAACAACCTAAAACCCTACCAGGGATTGAAACTCCCATGAGTTTTGGTTGTAGAGGATTCGTGAATCCTGCCGAAAACAACCTAAAACCCTACCAGGGATTGAAACCCCAGTGAAAACCTAGATCGGGTGTGCCTTTCAGGCGTTGAGCCGAAAACAACCTAAAACCCTACCAGGGATTGAAACTGCCGACCGCACCAGCGCCAGATATTGCAGATAATTCCAGCCGAAAACAACCTAAAACCCTACCAGGGATTGAAACTTCGGGAGTGAAGCGTGTTGCGATTTTGGCGATCGCTCGCCGAAAACAACCTAAAACCCTACCAGGGATTGAAACCACAAGATTTAGCTAAGGTTGTCACCGATTTTTACGCCGAAAACAACCTAAAACCCTACCAGGGATTGAAACATTACAAGTTGCCGAGATGCCCTGAATTGCTCACGCCGAAAACAACCTAAAACCCTACCAGGGATTGAAACCCGCAAAAAAACCTAACGGGTCATCTTTGAGCCATTGCCGAAAACAACCTAAAACCCTACCAGGGATTGAAACCTTGGCATCACCCCGCCGAATCAAATCGACCCGGCAAGCCGAAAACAACCTAAAACCCTACCAGGGATTGAAACTTTCGGAAGTATTCAGCAGTATTCAGCAGAGGAGGAGACAGGAGGAAAGAGGGTATTCTTCTCCTGACTCCTGACTCCTGACTCCTGACTCCTTCTTCGCCGGAAACAAGTTTACTTCCAACACTCACAGCAGAGGTGGTGCTCATCGATAATCTCACATTTGATAAAAGTGCTCCGATTCAGGAATTGATTCAAACAACACGGTGTAGACTATTATATTTACCGCCATACTCTCCAGAGTTTAACAAAATTGAACAAAGAAGAGTCTTGGCTAAAAAGTCAAAATCGTAAACAGCTTGATGAGTTTGATTGCTTACATTTTGGCGACCCTTGGATGTCTTCCGCCTGGGAGCATAACACCGGCCGTTGCTAAATGTAATTTCCCAGATTCTTCAGTTGACAAAACCTCAAAATTATGACCACTCAAACAACTTCTCCACTCCTACTCAGTCCCTTCAAAATCGGAGATTTATCCTTAAAAAACCGGGTACTCATGGCACCCATGACGAGAGCCAGAGCCGGTGAAGCGCGGATGCCCAACGCCTTGATGGCAGAGTATTACACTCAGCGAGCCTCCGCTGGTTTAATCATTACAGAAGCCACAGTGGTTTCTACTCAAGCTAATGGTTGGCTCAATACCCCCGGTATTTATTCAGACGAGCAAGGCGAAGCTTGGAAACAAGTTGTGACTGCGGTTCATGCCCACGAAACGCCGATTTTCATGCAGCTTTGGCACTGCGGACGAGCTTCCCACAGCAGTTTTCATCAAAACAATCAATTGCCAGTTGCAGCCTCTGCCATCAAAATAAACGGAGAAGGCATTCATACCCCTCTAGGCAAACAACCCTACGAAACTCCCCGCGCTCTAGAAACCGATGAAATCTCCCTGGTTGTAGAAGATTATCGCAAGGCGGCAGAACGGGCAAAAATGGCAGGTTTTGACGGTGTAGAAATTCACGCGGCAAACGGCTATCTCATTGACACATTCCTGCAAACCAAAACCAATCACCGCACAGATTCCTATGGCGGCACAGTTGAAAATCGCTACCGTTTTCTTAAGGAAATTGTAGAGGCAATTATCACAGTATTTCCGCCAAACAGAGTGGGAGTTAGACTTTCTCCCAACGGTGTTTACAATGACATGGGTTCTCCAGAATATCGAGAAGATTTTCTGTATTTCGCGAAGCAGTTAAATGCCTATGATTTAGCTTACCTGCACTTGGTGGATGGTCTGGCATTTGGCTTTCACGAATTGGGAACGCCGATGATGATAGGAGAGTTTCGCGATGTGTTTACAGGTGTACTCGTCGGCAACTGCGGATATACTCAAGAACAGGCTGAAACGGCCCTGAACAGCAAAGTTGCGGATTTAATTGCTTTTGGTCGGGATTTTATCAGCAATCCTGACTTGGTAGAGCGTTTTACTAATGGTTGGCCGCTCAATCCGCCTGCTGAAGTCGGCGTCTGGTATTCTTTTGGGCCTGAAGGTTATCTCGATTTCCCTACCTATCAGGAACCAGCAGCTATTTCTTAGTTGATTTGGTTGGGGCGGGTTTATCAATAA
This sequence comes from Microcoleus sp. B7-D4, assembly GCF_036705125.1. NCBI lineage: Bacteria > Bacillati > Cyanobacteriota > Cyanophyceae > Oscillatoriales > Microcoleaceae > Microcoleus > Microcoleus sp. B7-D4. Next base: position 19,588 of record NZ_JAUBTT010000118.1, on the reverse strand, counting down.
ATACCGAGTATGTGCATCATAGATACAGCATATTCCATGTATATGCGGTACACACAACCTTGTCGTAAGCATCGGTGCGTCGCCACCAGTCAATCTGCAAGTTTCATTAAACATGAGCAGCGACGCACCCTACATAACAATGTACCAACAATAGAGCTTTATAGTGTACTTCACGAACCACCGAATATGCTGTAATTGTCAACCCGCCCCTAATATCATGTCCGGTCAATTAACCATGATTCCTGTAGGGGCCCGTGAGCCAAGATATTGAATAGAAACGGGAAAATCTGTAAACCAGCCCCGGTCTTTAATCGCGGTCAATCGATTGGACATGATATAAAAGATGTATGGTTAATTTCTCCAAATAAGAGTCGGAGTTGGACTCATATTTAATTTTCATCCCCCGTTGAAAACGAGTATTTATTATTTGTAAAAACACTTCTTCTGGCTCCTGCCTCCCGTCTCCTGCCTCCTGCCTCCTGCCCCCTGCCTCCTGCCTCCCCTCTCCTGCCTCCAATTTCTAGCTTGTCGGCAAAAGTGAGAGGCTCCCAGTTGAGATCGAGAACGTTTCCTCATATCCTAATAACCATAGGGTACTTCAAAACATCCAAGCTGCTAGCTCAGGGTTTGAGTGCCTGAAAAAAATCCATAGCGGAAGCGCTTTTAACAAGATGGCACAAAATCACAAATCAACGGTTATCATTACCGGCGCTTCCTCCGGCGTCGGTTTGTACGGCGCAAAAGCTCTCGCAGACAAAGGATGGCACGTAGTCATGGCCTGTCGGGACGTGCGGAAAGCCGGAGACGCCGCGCGAGAGTTGGGTATACCTGAAGGCAGTTTCTCCATCATGGAGATTGACTTGGGCGATTTGGAGAGCGTGCGTAGGTTTGCCCGGGCATTTAAAGCCAGCGGCAGGCCTCTGGACGCTTTGGTGTGCAACGCGGCCATTTATATGCCTTTGATTAAGGAACCGCTGCGGAGCCCGGAGGGTTACGAGTTGACGATGACTACCAATCACCTGGGTCATTTCCTGCTGTGCAACCTGATGATGGAAAATATGAAGCCTTCCTATTATTCCGATGCGAGAATCGTGATTTTGGGAACCGTGACTCACAATCCAGACGAGTTGGGCGGGAAGATTCCGCCGCGCCCGGATTTGGGCAAGTTTGAGGGTTTTGAAGCGGGTTTCAAAGATCCGATTTCGATGGTTGATGGCAAGAAGTTTGAACCGGTCAAGGCTTACAAAGATAGCAAAGTTTGCAATGTGCTGACGATGCGGGAATTGCACCGCCGCTTTCACGAATCCACGGGGATTACTTTCACTTCGCTGTATCCGGGATGCGTCGCGGATACGCCGCTTTTCCGCAATCACTATCCTTTGTTTCAGAAGCTGTTCCCGCTGTTTCAGAAGAATATCACCGGGGGTTACGTGTCGCAGGAGTTGGCGGGGGAAAGGCTGGCGATGGTGGTTGCTGATCCAGAATACAAGCAATCTGGGGCTTATTGGAGTTGGGGAAATCGCCAGAAAAAAGATGGTAAGTCTTTTGTGCAAAAGGTTTCTCCCCAGGCCCGCGATGATGAAAAAGGCGAGCGGATGTGGGAGTTGAGCGCTAAGTTGGTGGGATTGACTGACGGCGCTCAAATGGGTGCTGCGGCTGGTGCGGGCCGCTCTGCATAATTCATTACCAACCCCCTTTATCAGGCTTGGCGGTTGAAACGGCGTCTACGCACAGGATGTGGGTAGACGCGGACTCCATAATAAAGGGGGTATTACAGTCGGATTTGGGATGATGCACCACAATCAAAGAAACCGGCTTTTTTAGTGGCTATGCGCGTTGTAACTCACATCTTCCACCATTCTCAAGAACGGGCAAGATGCCCGTTCCACAAGAGATGACTTTTCTTCTTGTGGAACAGGCCGAAAAGCCTGTTCATAAAAAGATTATTGAGGATGGTGTCCGAGCTCATTGCACCATTCTCAAGAACGGGCAAGATGCCCGTTCCACAAGAGATGAATTTTCTTCTTGTGGAACAGGCCGA
>NZ_JAUBTT010000118.1:0-17447 GCF_036705125.1 Microcoleus sp. B7-D4 | reverse complement strand
TGCCCGTTCCACAAGAGATGAATTTTCTTCTTGTGGAACAGGCCGAAAAGCCTGTTCATAAAAAGATTATTGAGAATGGTGCAATATCTCAGTTGTAGCGCGTTTCTGGTTTACCCTGGTGTCCAGGACTGTTCTGGTCGCTGCTTTAGCATGAAAGCGTAGGTTTTGCAACTAAAAAATTTTGGTTTTTTTTACGGTTTACGATCGACTTACACGATATTTTTTCGGATAAGAACCTGGTTGATGCGTAAGTGTTGGGAAATGAACAGCCGTCGATCGACCTTTTGGTTTGTAGCCGTCGCCGAAACTGTTGGCTGCGACGGCTGTTTCTTTTTTTTGCTGTTAAGATTGATTTTTACTTGAGGGTGCTCTATTGCGGAAAATATTTTCACCCAATTATTCGAGATAATTAGATTATATGGCTTGTCGCTCGCAAAAACTATTTTTATTCGCTGGTATTTTGGGGTTAGTTGTGTTGGCAAAACCAGCGAAAACATCCGCTAGCACAGTTGAAATTTTGACCTCAAATGTTGAGGATTTGGCCGCAGTTAGCAGCAGAGGCGATCGAGCTTTCCTTCCCGATACTAATCTTGACAAACGCGAAGACTTGCCCGTAAAAGATGAGGAAACCCAGTTACCCGCTGAATCAGAACACTCGGTGGCGGCGGAAACTCCCGACTTACCCCCTTCCTCGGCAAATTCAGTCGATGTGACATCTTACACCATTCTCAAGAACAGGCAAGATGCCTGTTCCACAACGAGTGAGTTTGATTGTGGGGTGGGCATAGAGCCCGCCGGTAACAGGCTTATTGACAAGGGTGCAACATCTCAGGCCGTTAGCGAAGCCCTCGGAGAGGATCGCAAATTCAGCGCAAAAACTCCAGAAACCGAGATTTTTAACTCATATCAAAAGCTAGAAGAAAATATTGACAGAAAAAAAATTGAATTGGGTATCGATCGAGCCTCGCAACTCAGCCAACTGCCCAACCCAATTCTGCCGCGAGAACCAGAATTACCAGCTCCTGAGCCGCCGCAACCCCCTGCGCCGTCTCCCCTCCCACCAGCCCCGCTAACACCTGTTCCCGGCGATGATAGACCGGGGATTATAGGTACAATTAGGGTCGATCGCTTTGAATTTGAGGGCAACACAGCCTTTAGCGATCGCGAACTCGCAGAAGTTACGCAACAGTTTGCGGGCCGCGAAATCACCTTTGCCGAACTGATCGCAGCCGAAGCAGCCGTCACTCAAAAATATGTAGCCGCCGGATACATCAATTCCGGCGCTGTAATCATTGCCAACCAAACCTTTCCGAGAGAAGGAGGTGTGGTGAAAATTCGGATTGTAGAAGGCGGATTAGATGAAATTGTGATTACTGGAAACAGGCGCTTAAATTCCAATTACGTGCGATCGCGCCTAGAACGCGCTACCAGACGGCCCCTCAACCGATCTCGCTTGCTGGAAGCCTTGCAACTGCTGCAACTCGACCCCTTAATTGGCAATATTTCCGCCGAATTGCAAGCCGGAAGCCGCCCGGAAAACAGCCGCTTAGAAGTGCGGGTAAAAGAAGCAGACAGCTTTAGCGCTGAAGTGTTCGCAGACAACAATCGATCGCCCAGCGTCGGCAGTTTTCGGCGCGGTGTTCGCATAAATCAAGCAAATTTGCTCGGTTTGGGCGACGGATTAGAGGTATCTTATGCTAACACCGACGGCAGCAACGAATTTAACGGCAGCTACACAGTCCCCGTCAATGCGCGCAACGGCACGATTGGGTTCGCTGCGAGTGCTGCTAGCACCAATATCATCGAGGAACCGTTTGATGCTGCTGAAATTGAGGGGAAATCGCGCACCTACGAATTGACTTACCGCCAGCCGATTGTCGAAAAGCCCGATCGCACTTTGGCCTTGGGACTGAGTTTTTCGCGGCAAGAAAGCGATACATTCCTGTCAGGGGAACGATTTGCGCTTTCGGCGGGAGCAAATGAGCGCGGCGAAACGCGGGTTTCGGCTGTGCGGTTTTTTCAAGAATACGTGCAGCGGACTTCCAACCAAGTGTTCGCGGCGCGATCGCAATTCTCCCTCGGCACTAATCTGTTCGGCGCTACTGCGAACGATAGCGGGCCCGACAGCAGTTTTCTGGCGTGGCGAGGCCAAGCCCAGTACGTGCGGCTGCTAGCGCCAGAAACCTTGCTGATTGTGCGTTCTGACATTCAATTAGCCGATCGCCCCCTGCTTTCCCTCGAACAAATTGGGATCGGTGGCGTTCAAAGTGTGCGCGGATACCGCCAAGATTTGCTGTTAACTGATAGCGGTGCGATCGCGTCTGCAGAAGTGCGAATTCCGGTTTGGCGTGTCCCGGAAGTCGAAGGATTGTTGCAAGTGGCTCCGTTTATCGATTTTGGGTTAGGATGGAACCATTCAGGAGAAAAGCCGAATCCTGACTCGGATAAACTGCTGGGTGCAGGTTTGGGGCTTATTTGGCAGATGGGCGATCGGTTGAATGTGCGTCTCGACTATGGTATTCCTTTGATAAATGCTCGATCGGGCGATCGAACTTTGCAGGAAAAAGGCATCTACTTTCGGATTAATTACTTTGCTTTCTAGCTAGTTCTGGCTGGGGTTGAAACCCCTGTATCCTAGCGGAATTCCACCGCTAGAACGATTAAATATAGTTCAGCTAATTCCATGCTCTACTTCAATCTAATATTAATTCCGGTTAGCTTGGAATGATTTAACCGCAGAGAACGCAGAGGATACAGAGGAAGGGAAGAGAGATGAATAATTCCGATAAAGTGCGGATTTGATATTATATCTAATCCGCACTTCATTGGAATAGTAAATTCCAGTTCACTGTTCACGGCGTCAACAGTCAACCGTCAACCGTCAACACTCAACATCATTCCGGTGTTACCGGAAATGATATAAAATCTCAACTCTCAAATCTCAAATCTCAAGTCTCAATTGTATAACTTAGTTAACACAAGAGGGCTGGTTTTATGGTTCAGACAAAAACTAAAATAACATTTGCAGAGTTTCTCGAAAAGTACCCAGACGGATCTGGTATCTACGAACTTGTAAATGGGGAGATTGTCAAAGTGGAAGCAACCAGGGCTCATAAAAATGTGGCACGATTTCTAGTATTTGGCTTTAACGATGAAATCAGGCGTTTGGGACTTGACTATATCGTTGACAAAGATATAGTTTTCAGAACTGTAACAGCTTCAGGACAAGAACAAGGCAGAAATCCTGATGTTGGCGTGGTTAAGGCATCAGTATGGAACAGTAATGTACGTGGCTACGGAGCCCTTACCGAACCTATCCAATTAGCAGTAGAAGTTGCCTCAACTAACTGGGAAGACGACTATGTAGATAAGCTAGATGAGTATCAAAGGCTCGGCATTTGTGAGTATTGGATTGTGGATTATTTAGCCATTGCTTCTAGGGCTTATCTAGGCAATCCCAAAAATCCCACAGTTTTCGTTTACTCTTTGGAAAATGGCAGTTATTTAGTTCAAAGTTTTACAGGTAATGAGCGCATCATCTCTAAAACTTTTCCCGAACTACAAATCACTGTAGAGCAACTTGTACTCAGCAGCCAAATTCAAAAGATTTAGAGCAACGAGATGAGATTACACCGATAAACTTTATCCTGGAAAGAGTGTTTTTATGTCTCCCTTGCATTACTCGTTACTATTTGCACCCTTCTCAAGAACAGGCAAGATGCCTGTTCCACAAAGAGTAGATTTTATTGTGGGGAATATGGGTTGGGCATCTAGCCGGGCCGTAAGTTACTCCCTACTGTTTGCCTTCCTGTCGCTATTTCCCACTTCCGCGATCGCCCAAATCATTCCCGATAATACCCTGGGCCCGGAAAGTTCCCGCACAGTTCCCGATACTATCAATAACATACCCTCAGATAGAATCACTGGCGGAGCAACACGCGGCGTTAATTTATTTCACAGCTTGCGCGAATTCAACATTGGTGAAGGGCGGGGAGCTTATTTTGAAAATCCCAGCGGAATTTCTAATATTTTTACCCGCGTTACGGGCCCCAACTCCTCAAATATTTTAGGGACTCTGGGAGTTTTGGGAAACGGCAATTTATTCTTAATTAATCCGAAAGGAATTGTATTCGGGCCGAACGCTCGGTTAGATGTGCGCGGCTCTTTTCTGGCTGGAACTGCCGACAGCATTGTATTTAATAACGGCTTTGAATTTAGCAGCGCCAATCCCCAAGCAGCGCCGCTATTGACGGTTAATATTCCGGTGGGTTTGAGATTTCGAGAGAATCCCGGCGCAATTGTCAACACTTCCAGTGTCACCCAAGTTATTCAAGACACAACAATTCCAGTCGGTTTGGCAGTTCCTCCCGGTCAAACCTTAGCACTGGTAGGAGGAGATTTAATCTTTAACAATGGTTTTGCCAGCGCTTTTAGTGGCAATATTCAATTAGGAAGTGTGGCAAGTCCGGGTTTGGTAAGCTTCAACATCACGCCCATAGGATTAGGTTTAGATTATACAAATGTTGCCAATTTTGGCAACATTGAATTATCAGGTTTATCGGCGGTGACGGCGAGCGGGCCCGGTGGGGGCGCGATCGCACTTCGGGGAGGAAATGTGATTTTGCGCGATCGATCGAGCCTAGTATCCGATACCTTGGGAAATATTGACGGCCGCGGCATCAATATCGAAGCAGCACGATTTAGCCTTTTAGATCGAGCCTTTGTCGGCTCCACCACTACCGGAAGCGGAGCCGGAGGCCCGATCGAAATCCGCACCGCCGAAAATATAGAACTTAAGGGAATAGGATTTGAGAACTTTCGGCGACGGCTTCTCGATCGTGCTGCTGCACAAGAGCCGGGAGATATCACCGAGCGCGAAAGCAGCATCATTACCGGAACCCTCGGTGCCGGCAGATCCGGGGAGATCGCGATCGACACGAAACGATTAACTCTCCGAGACGGATCGGTAATACTCAACCCTACACTCGGTACGGGAGACGGCTCTGGCGTGACAATTAGAGCCTCTGAATCGGTAGAAATAAATGCCTCCGGGCTGTTCACCACAACTTTTAACAGCGGAAATGCAGGCAGTATCGCCATTGAAACCGGTCAACTGAGTGTCACCGACGGAGCCGTCGTCTCGCCCTCGACTTTTGGTGCCGGGAACAGCGGAAATCTGAGCGTGAGAGCTTCTGGCTCGGTAATAGTAGCGAGAGAGCGATCGGATAGCCCTTTGAGTACGGCTCTAGTCGCTAACAGTATTGGCGGCACGGGAAGGGCAGGAAATATTGAAATTAACAGCCGCTCCCTGCGCGTAGAAGCAGGGGCTAGCATCTCTTCTGCGAGCGGGCTGAGCACAGGAGAAAGGTTGATTCCTGTGGGCGGGCCTGGCGGAAACATCACCATCAACGCCTCAGACTCGGTGGAAGTGCTCGGCACCGCACCGGGCGCTCGCCCTTCCCGAAGTATAATCGCTGCGGGAACGGCTGGGGGCGGCAAAGGGGGTGATGTGACGGTGAACGCCAGACGGTTGATTGTCCGAGACGGAGCAGCCATCGGAGCCTCAACTCTGGGTACGGGACAAGGGGGAAATGTGACTGTCACTGCTTCGGAATCGATGGAAATAGCCGGAACTACCAGAGACGGGATCTTTCCCAGCACCATTGGCACAGCTTCGGGAGATTTGCTGTACCAGACTTTGTTGGGGCTGCAACCTCCATCTGGTGCCGCGGGAAGCTTGAGCATTGCAACGGGCAGGTTGAGTGTCCGAGACGGGGCGACGGTTAGCGTCCAAAGTTATGGAACGGGGGCGGCTGGCAGCATCAATGTTGTCGCAGATTCGATCGCCCTCAACAACAAAGGCAGTATTGACGGCACGACTGTATCGGGTATCGGGGCTAATATTAACTTGCGATCGCGAGACATCCAATTGCGCCGCAACAGCCGAGTTACCACCGATGCGGGTGCTGCCGACGGCGGCAACATCACCCTCAACAGCGATATCCTAGTGGGGCAAAACAATAGCGACATCACCGCCAACGCTCGCAGTGCAGCAGGCGGCCGCGTTAATGTCAATGTCCCGAATATCTTGGGCTTTGCAGCAGCGGGCCGCGAACAGGTGAGAGACCGGTTGGGGCTGAGCGACGCTCAATTTGCAGCTTTGCAAGTAACTCCTACATCTGAGCTTTCCACCAGCGACATCGCCGCCATTTCCCAAAGTAGCGGCCCGGCTTTGCAAGGTACTGTTACATTTAGTGCTTCTGGCGTCAATCCCGCTCAAGGTTTAGTGGAACTGCCGCAAAATGTTGTCGATCCGACTGCTTTAATTGCGGCAAATCCCTGCACGCAAGGGGTCGAGAGCGCATTTACTGTCACTGGGAAAGGAGGAGTGCCACCGAGTCCTAATGATGCCCTCAGCAGCGCTCCATCGCCGCTTCCGTGGGTGGAAGAGGCAGGAAGTTCGACAACGGGCAATGTACGGGATGTAACCGATCGAGCGAAGACGGAATTGGGCCCAATCCAGGATGGGGAAGTTGTTCCGGCTCGCGGTTGGGTGATGAATGCTCAAGGAGAAGTTATGCTTGTGGCGAATCAAGTTGCGGGTCAATTGGACGATCGCACGAGGCATTCTGTATCGGTTTGTCCGCCCCGATGACCCATTGATTACAACTCACATCTTGCACCATTCTCAATTAGCCGTAGGGGCGGGTTCGCCAACAGCCTTAAAGCTTGCAAATAGGTTCTATAAACCCGCCCGACCCCACGAAAAATCCTCTTATTGATATTGCTGCAATATCTCAGTTACAACTGAGATATTGCACCATTCTCAATTAGCCGTAGGGGCGGGTTCGCCAACAGCCTTAAAGCTTGCAAATAGGTTCTATAAACCCGCCCGACCCCACGAAAAATCCTCTTATTGATATTGCTGCAAGATGTCAGTTACAACTGAGATATTGCACCATTCTCAAGAACAGGCAAGATGCCTGTTCCACAAAGAGTAGATTTTTTCTTGTGGAACGGGCCGGAGAGCCCGTTCATAAAACAATACGCTTGGGCTAGAGGCTTAAGTTGTCACCAATGCCGATGACCAGAAAATAGCCAATTCTTTAAAATTTCTCGCTGTGGTCAGCTAACAAAAGGTTAATTATGGTTTTCCCATATCTCTACTTCTGGCAATTACCCAAATTTAACGGACTAAAAGACCGAGACCAATACTATACAGCAGTTTTCAACTATCTGAAATACAGTAGCGACAAGACTGTGCCAAGATGTGAAAATTTAAGACCCAACCTACCGTATCTCTTGTTTTTATATAAGTGTCGATCCTTTAATATAGGGGAGACAATAAATCTTCTTAACGCCCCCCTAATTCCAGGGCTGTTTCATTCTCACCAAAAACGAGGTTTTTGTAGGGGTAGTGCCCCCGTGCCTACCCCCGCCACCAACCATCGAATGGGGGTTTCAGGCCAAAAGGGCCGGCACGGGGGCACGGCCCCTACCAAGAATGAAACCGCCCTGCCCCTAATTCCCCATGAATTAGGGGAAAATAGACTCGACTACAAGCAACATTTATTAGGGATTTTTGTCTTAAGCATTCACGCCTTAGCCGGGTCGTCTTCCTACCAGATATCTCTACTTACCTCAACTGAAAACCGCTATATTTCAGGATGGACTTACCTTTTACTTTTGAGTTGTTATTTGTGCCTTTTTCCCGGAAGTGCGATCGCCCAAATCACCCCCGACGGCACTTTGGGCCCGGAAAGTTCGCGCACAGTTCCCGATACAATCAACAACTTACCCTCCGATAGAATCACTGGCGGCGCAACTCGTGGCGTTAACCTCTTTCACAGCTTGCGCGAATTTAACATCCGTGAAGGGCGGGGAGCTTATTTTGAAAATCCCAGCGGAATTACCAACATATTCACCCGCGTTACGGGGGGAAACTCTTCCAATATTTTAGGAACTCTGGGAGTTTTAGGCAACGGCAACTTATTTTTAATAAACCCGAAAGGAATTATATTCGGGCCGAATGCGCGGTTAGATTTGCGCGGTTCGTTTATCGGTTCAACCGCTGACAGTATTGTGTTTAATAACGGCTTTGAATTCAGCAGCACCAACCCGCAAACATCCCCGCTGTTAACAGTTAATATTCCCGTTGGTTTAAGATTTAGAGACAATCCCGGTGCAATTGTCAATCAATCGACGGCTATAGGAAAGGTAAACCTGCCAGCCTCTGCTGTGGCAATCCCAATTAGCGATCGAGTTGGTTTAGCAGTAGAACCCGGTCAAACTTTAGCACTGATTGGCGGCGACATCCAACTCCAAGGCGGCAATTTAACGGCCAGCGGCGGACAAATTTTACTCGGTAGCGTCGCTAGTCCCGGTGTAGTTAATTTTGCACTGACTTCTCCTGTTACTCAGCAGGGGAATTTAACTGTTAATTATGACAATATTCAGAACTTTGGCAATATTCAAATAGCCGATGGAACACTCATCAACACCAGCGGTACCGGTGGCGGCAGAGTAGAGTTAAAAGGTGGAAATGTCGCCCTCAGCGGTGCGCGAATTTATGCGCTGACACTGGGAAATATTGATGGTAGAGGTATCGATATCAGCGCTCAAAAGTTGCGGGTGGAAAACGGCACCCAATTTTCTACCCTGACTCTCGGAGATGGTGCAGGAGGCCATATTAACTTCCGGGCTGCTGATTCAGTAGAAATGAGCGGGCTGGGAGTTGAGGGCTATCAACAGGTTGCAATTAAGTATCTGGTATCGGGAACTACAGACCCGTTTGACCCGCTATTTGTGCTGTTGAATGCTAGTGCTGGCGCTGGTTCGGGGGGCGATATTACGATCGACACCAACCGCCTGCTGCTCAAAAATGGGGTAGTAGGTAGCGGGATAACTTTTGGCGGTGGAAATGGCGGAAACTTAATCATTCGCGCCAATACTTTTGAGATGGTGGGTTCGGGAATTAACAACGGGACAGCGAAAGAAAGTACCGGTGCGGGAGGAAGTATTAGTGTTGATGTCAATCGATTAATTATGCGCGACGGTTCTCTTCTGGGTACTACAAGTTACAGCAGCGGCCCGTCGGGGAATATCAACATTAAAGCTGCTGAATCGGTAGAATTGTCTAACACCGGCCCGAAAACTGTTGTGTCAACTGGAATCAGCACGCTGAGTATCGGTTCTAACGGAAGGGCGGGGAATATTAACGTTGATACGAAGCGGTTGACTCTTTCTGGAGGTTCTGCTTTTACTTTAGGAACGGGTGTTTTAGTTGGCAGGTTTTTGTTTTCTCAGGAGGGGGGGCCGGCGGGAAATTTAACAGTTAGGGCTAGTGAATCAGTAGAAATTTCTGGTATTTCTCAACTTTTGACCAGCGGAATTCAGAATGCTAGCGCGCTGACTTCTGGAACTTTGAGTTCGAGTCGGGGTGGGGATATTCGTATTGATACGCCAAGCCTAACCGTGCGGGATGGAGGGATAGTTTCTACGAGTTCTTTGGGATCTGGAGATGTGGGGAATATTACTGTTAATGCCGATCGCATTTCAGTCAGTGGCAGCGGAAATAATGGTCTGTTTGTCAGTACAATTGATGCTTCGGTGGGCAAGACATTCGGTACTAATCCCAATGCTACGGCAAATGCGGGTTCGTTGAATCTGAATGCCGATCGACTAATTGTCAGAGATGGATCTACAGTCACCGTGCAGGCTACGGGAACCGGACGCGCTGGTAATATCAATATTGTCGCAAATTCGATCGCTCTTGATAACAAAGCGAGGATTGACGGCACGACTGTATCCGGTACAGGAGCAAATATTAACCTGCAAGCGCGAGATATCCAATTGCGCCGCAACAGCCGAATTACCACCGATGCAGGCACTTCTGACGGCGGCAATATCAACATCAACAGTGATATTCTTGTCGCCCTCCCGCAAGAAAACAGCGACATTACAGCCAACGCCCGCACAGCAGGCGGCGGCCGCGTGAATATCAATGTCCCCAATGTGTTTGGTTTTACAGCAACAAGTCGCGAACAAGTCAGAAGCAGGTTGGGGCTCAGTGACGGCGAATTTGCAGTGTTGCAAGTAAGTCCTACTTCTCTAATTCCTAGCAGCGACATCGCCGCGATTTCCCAAAGTGGCGGCGCGGCTTTGCAAGGGGCGGTAACATTTAGTGCTGTTGGAGTGAATCCCGTTCAAGGTTTAGTGGAACTGCCGCAAAATGTGGTCAATCCGGCTGCGTTAATTGCTGCAAATCCCTGCATCGAAGGGGCCGAGAACGAGTTTACTGTGACGGGGCGGGGGGGATTGCCACCGAGTCCTAATGAAGTTCTCAGCAGCGCAGGAGAACCGTTTCCGTGGGTGGAACCAGCGGTAGGTGGAAGTCAGCAAGTAGAAGGTCAAAGAGCATCCCTAGAAATTCGGCCAACAGAAATTATTCCCGCTCAAGGTTGGGTAATGGACGATCGAGGACAAGTAAGGCTGGTAGCCTATAATTCTGGTGGTGGTACCTCTATTCGCAGTCCGAAACCGACGGGTGTTTGCGTACCTCAATAGGTACTCTTCACGTTTGAGCTAACCCCTCGCTATTTTCCTCATACTAAATTAACCCCACTTAAAAGATGCTCCGCCAATCTTCCCCCCTATTTTTTGCATTATTACTGCTGTTTCCTTTCCCTGCGATCGCCCAAATCATCCCCGATAATAGCTTGGGTACAGAAAGTTCGCGAACAGTTCCCGACACGATTAATAACTTACCATCGGACAGAATAGAAGGCGGTGCAACTCGCGGCGTTAACCTCTTTCACAGCTTGCGTGAATTCAACATCCCTGAAGGGCGGGGAGCATATTTTGCCAATCCTAACGGGATTGCGAATATTTTTACCCGCGTTACTGGTGGCAACCCTTCTAATATTTTAGGAACTCTGGGAGTTTTAGGAAATAGTAACCTGTTTTTAATTAACCCAAAAGGGATTGTCTTTGGCCCCAATGCTCGGTTAGATTTGCGCGGCTCATTTATTGGTTCAACTGGTAGTGGCGTTCTCTTTGATAATGGCTTTGAATTTAGTGCAGCTAATTCTAATGCAGTGCCATTGTTAGCGATTAATATTCCTGTGGGTTTGAGATTTAGAGAAAATCCCGGCACAATTATTAACTCTTCCCAAGCAATTGGTTCAACACCAGCCTTACCGCCATTGCCCGTAGAAATTCCTGTTTCTAACAAACTTGGTTTAGCAGTAGACCCCGGTCAAACTTTAGCATTAATTGGCGGAGACATTCAACTCCAAGGAGGAAATTTAACAGCTTATACCGGACAAATATTACTGGGAAGTGTGAAAAGTCCAGGTTTAGTACAATTTGAACCAACGGCTTTTGGTGTGAATTTAAACTACGGAAATATTCAGAACTTTGGCAATATTGAAATCAACGGTGCCTTGATAAATACCACCGGATTAGGAGGTGGAAAAATTGACATCAGAGGTGGAAATGTCGCCGTCAACGGTGGGCGAATTTTTGGCCTAACACTGGGAAATATTGATGGTAGAGGCATTGACATCAATTCCCAAAACTTGCGAGTACAGGGGGGGGCGCAAATTTTTACTCAGACATTGGGAACAGGTACGGGAGGCGCTGTAAACATCAGCGCTACTGACTCAGTAGAACTCAGTGGGATTGGATTTGATAGCTTTAACAGGTTTGTTCTTCAGTTTGCAAGAGTTGGTTCGGTAAACCCCTTCGATCTGCAAATTATTCTAAGTAGTGGCACTGGTGGTAATGGAGCAGCAGGAGACATCACAATTGATACCGGGCGGCTACTGATAGAAAATGGGAGTGTCATAAGTAGTTCTACCTTGGGTTCTGCTAATGGCGGAAATATGACTATCCGTGCCAGAGTTTTTGATCTGGTTGGTTCTGCAATCAACAGCGGGCCAATTAAAGGGAGTACAGGCAGTGGAGGAAATATAACCTTTGAGGGAGAAAAGTTAATCGTGCGGGATGGCTCTGCTTTAATCAGTCAGACCCGTAATGATAAAGCATCAGGAAATATCAACATTCAAGCATCTGAATCAGTAGAAATCTTACGTACACCTAATGGAAGTATCCAGCCAACTTTCATTGGTACAACTACAATTGGTCAGCAGGGGAAAGCTGGGGACATTAATATCGACACGAAACGGTTGATTATTTCTGATGGCGGTGGAATTAGCGCGGGTACGGGTGCAATTGTTGCCAACCCATTGTTCGGAGCGAATGGGGGGCCAGGAGGTAATATCACAATTAGAGCTACGGATTCGATAGAAATAGCAGGCATTTCTGGAGTTTCGGCGGTTGGATATCAAATTGGTAGCTTCCTCAACGCTGAAACAGCTTCCTTTAGTCGGGGAGGAGATATCCACATTTCTACGCGGGTGCTGACTCTGGGGAAAGGGGGATCTATTTCTACGTCATCTTTAGGCACGGGAGATGCGGGAAATATTACGATTGATGCAGCGCGTATAGAAGTTCTGGGTAATAATTCCAGTCTATTTAACAGCCAAATTCTGGCTTCTGTTGGTTTTACTCCTAGTTTCACTAATTCTAAGGCTACGGCGAATGCGGGTTCAGTGAATCTGAATACTGATCAGTTGATTCTTCGCAATGGGTCAACGGTTGGTGTACGGAGTTTCGGAAGTGGTCGTGCTGGTAATATTAATGTTGTTGCCAACTCAATCGATCTAGATAACAAAGCCAGCATTGATGGTACAACAGTATCTGGCACAGGGGCAAATATAAACATCCAAGGGCGAGACATTAAGTTGCGGCGCGCCAGCAGAATTACCACCGATGCGGGTAGTTCTGATGGTGGAAATATCAACATTAAAAGCGATATTTTGGTGACTTTACCCAATGAAAATAGCGATATTACCGCTAATGCTCGGACAGCTAGGGGAGGGCAAGTGGCGGTTAATGTACCGAATATATTTGGTTTTACAGCCGTGAATCGCGATCGAGCTATAAGTAGTTTAGGACTCACGGACGCTGAATTTTTTAGCTTACAAGTTAATCCTACTTCTTTAATTCCCACTAGCGACATTGCAGCCATTTCCCAACAAGCTGGTCCGGCTTTGCAAGGGGCGGTAACGTTTAGCAATTCGGGAGTTAATCCGGCTCAAGGATTGGTAGAATTGCCGCAAAATGTTGTCAATTCAACGACTTTAATTGCCCCTAATCCCTGCACACAAAGGGCAGAAAGCGAGTTTACAATTACTGGTAAAGGAGGAGTACCTGTAAACCCTAATGATGTCCTCAGCAGCGATTCTAGTCAGTTAAACTGGGTCGAATCGGGAGCCGGCAGAAGTTCAACAGCGGAAACGCTGCCGGATTTAACTGATAGATTGCCGTCGGGTGGTATTGGCAATGCGTTTCTTCCTGAGTCTTCGCCAACAGGAATTATTCCCGCTCAAGGTTGGGTAATAGATGAGCAAGGACAAGTAAGGCTGGTAGCCTATAATTCTGGTGGTGGTACCTCTATTCGCAGTCCCAAACCAACGGGTGTGTGCGTACCTCAATAGATACTCTTTAGGTTTTAGCTAATCCCTCGCTATTTTTTTAATATTAAATTAACCGGACTTAAAAAATGCAGCACCAATCTTGGGCCCTATTTTTGGCATTTTTACTGCTGTGTCCTTTTTCCGCCGTCGCCCAAATCATCCCAGACAGCACCTTGGGTGCAGAAAGTTCGCGGACAGTTCCCGACACGATTAATAACCTACCATCGGACAGAATAGAAGGCGGTGCAACTCGCGGCGTTAACCTATTTCACAGTTTCGGCGAATTCAACATCCGTGAAGGGCGGGGAGCATATTTTGCCAATCCTAACGGGATTGCGAATATCTTTACCCGCGTCACTGGTGGCAACCCTTCTAATATTTTAGGAACTCTGGGAGTTTTAGGAAATAGTAACTTGTTTTTAATTAGCCCAAAAGGGATTGTCTTTGGCCCCAATGCTCGGTTAGATTTACGAGGTTCATTTATTGGTTCAACTGGTAGTGGGGTTCTCTTTGATAATGGGTTTGAATTTAGTGCAGCTAATTCTAATGGAGTGCCATTGTTAGCGATTAATATTCCTGTGGGTTTGAGATTTAGAGAAAATGCGGGTGCAATTGTTAACTCTTCCCAAGCAATTGGTTCAACACCAGCCTTACCGCCATTGCCCGTAGAAATTCCTGTTTCTAACAAACTTGGTTTAGCAGTAGACCCCGGTCAAACTTTAGCATTAATTGGCGGAGACATTCAACTCCAAGGAGGAAATTTAACAGCTTATACCGGACAAATCCTTCTGGGAAGTGTGAAAAGTCCAGGTTTAGTACAATTTGAACCAACAGCTTTAGGTTTGAATTTAAACTACGGAAATATTCAGAACTTTGGCAATATCGAAATCAACGGTGCATTGATAAATACCAGCGGATTAGGAGGTGGAAAAATTGACATCAGAGGTGGCAATGTCACCGTTAGTAGTTCGGGAATTTATAGCCTAACACTGGGAAATATTGATGGTAGAGGCATTGACATCAATGCTCAAAATTTGGGAGTAGATAGAGGGTCACAAATTTTTACCCCGACAGTGGGAGATGGCAAGGGGAGCGATATCAACCTCCACGCTACTGACTCATTACAAATGAGTGGGCTGGGAATTCAGGGCTATCAGAAGCTTTACAACCAATATTTGACTTCAGGAACAGTCAACCCTTTTGACCCGCAAATTGTTATGAACTCTGGTACCGTTGGCAGGGGAGCCGCCGGAGACATTAACATTCACACTGGAAGGCTACTGCTGCGCGATGGAGTGGTTGGCGGTACCGCCACCCTAGGTGCTGGAAATGGCGGAAATCTGAATATCCGCGCCAACACGGTGGAGTTTGTCAGTTCCTTGTTAAACAACGAAACAACAAAGGTAAGTACCGGTCAAGGCGGAAACATCAA
Organism: Microcoleus sp. B7-D4; assembly: GCF_036705125.1. Lineage (NCBI taxonomy): Bacteria > Bacillati > Cyanobacteriota > Cyanophyceae > Oscillatoriales > Microcoleaceae > Microcoleus > Microcoleus sp. B7-D4. The sequence goes on along the minus strand of NZ_JAUBTT010000118.1, from coordinate 2,474 downwards.
TCTTGAAGCACAGCGGTTAATCATGCGCGATGGTAGCTATCTCCTCAGCCTCAGCCGTAGTAATAGAGCATCAGGGAATATCGTCATTAAAACGAATGAATCTGTAGAATTGTCGGGAGGAATCCCTGGAACTACAACGCAAACTATAATTGGCACCACCACTGCCAATGGTAATGGGAAAGCCGGAGATATTACGATTGAAACTAAACGATTGACTGTTTCTAATGGAGCCGGAATTGCTTTATCCACGGGTGCAAATATTGGCGAATCCGTGCGTTCTACGAGTGGAGGCCCAGGAGGAAATTTAACCGTGAGAGCTTCAGAGTCAATAGAAGCGATTGGCGTTTCTGGAGTTTTGGGCACTGCGGGTTTCGCACCTAGTGGTTTTTCCACTCAAACTTTTAGCTCTGCTCCAGGTGGAGATATCCACCTCTCGACACCAAAACTGACTTTGCGGGATGGGGGAATAATTACGGCTGCTTCTTTGGGTGCAGCAGATGCGGGAAATATTACAATTGATGCCGAACGCTTAGAAGTACAAGGACTTGGGAATAACGGTCGCTTCAGGAGTAGAATTGAAGCTTCGGCTGGCAGTACATCTATCTTTGTCAATCCTAATGCTACGGCGAATGCCGGTTCGTTAAATTTGAATGTTAATCAATTGATTGTCCGGGATGGGGCAACGGTGAATGTTCAGGCTTTGGGAACGGGAAGGGCTGGAAATATTAATGTTATAGCTAACTCAATGGCCTTGGATAATAAAGCTAGTATTGACGGTACAACTGACTCTGGCGGGGGGGGAAATATTAATATCAGGGCGCAAGATGTCCAGTTGCGGCGCGGTAGCAGAATTACAACGGATGCAGGTATTTCTGACGGTGGAAATATCAAAATTAATAGCGATATTTTGGTAGCTATACCAAGAGAAAATAGCGATATTACAGCTAACGCTCGCACAGCTAGAGGTGGTCAAGTTACGGTCAATGTACCAAATATTTTTGGCTTTACAAGCCTTAACCGCGAACAAGCCAGGAGTAGTTTAGGACTGACTGATGCTGAATTTGCGGCCTTACAAGTAAATCCTACTTCTCTAATTCCTAGCAGCGACATCGCCGCGATTTCCCAAAGTGGCGGCGCGGCTTTGCAAGGGGCGGTAACATTTAGTGCTGTTGGAGTGAATCCCGCTCAAGGTTTAGTGGAACTGCCACAAAATGTGGTCAATCCGGCTGCGTTAATTGTGGCAAATCCCTGCATCCGAGGGGCCGAGAGCGCATTTACCGTCACTGGGAAAGGAGGAGTGCCATCCAGTCCTAATGATGCCCTCAGCAGCGCAGGAGAACCGTTTCCGTGGGTGGAGCCAGCGGTAGGTGGAACTCAGCAAGTAGAAGGCGAAAGAACATCCCTAGAAATTCAGCAAAAAGAAATTATTCCCGCTCAAGGTTGGGTAATAGATGAGCAAGGACAAGTAAGGCTGGTAGCCTATAATTTAAGTAATGGTGCATCTATTCGCAATCCGAAATCAACCGGTGTTTGCGTACCTCAATAGTAAGGTTCAGGTTTTAGCTAACTCATCGCTATTTTCCTAAAAGTAAATTAACCGGACTTAACAGATGCTCCGCCAATCTTCCGCCCTATTTTTTGCATTTTTACTGCTGTGTCCTTTGCCGGCGATCGCCCAAATCATCCCCGATAATACCCTGGGGCCGGAAAGTTCGCGAACTGTTCCCGATACTATCAACAACTTACCCTCAGATAGAATCACTGGCGGTGCAACTCGCGGAGCCAATTTATTTCACAGTTTACAACAATTTAACGTTGGTGAAGGACGAGGCGCATATTTTGCCAATCCTAACGGGATTGCGAATATTTTTACCCGCGTTACGGGTGGTAATCCTTCTAATATTTTAGGTGTGTTGGGAGTTCAAGGAAATGCCAACTTATTTTTACTCAATCCCAAAGGAATCGTCTTCGGCCCCAATGCGAGGTTAGATTTACGCGGTTCATTTTTAGCAAGTTCAGCAGATAGCGTAGTTTTCGATAATGGCTATCAATTCAGCAGCAGCAATCCCCAATCAATCCCGCTGTTAAATGTCAACATACCTATCGGTTTAAACTTCCGAGAAAATCCGGGAAAAATCATTAACTCTTCAGCAGCACCAGCCTTGAGTTTACCAGAGTTACCTCCAGGGTTCCCGCCGATTTTTAATAACATTGGCTTAGCAGTTGGGCCAGGACAAACTATCGCCATAGTGGGCGGAGATATTGAATTAAATCAGGGAACACTCACTGCATCTACCGGACAAGTTTTGCTGGGTAGCGTCGCTAGTCCGGGGATGGTTGGATTGGGGGCAACGCCATTTGGATTAAGTTTAAACTATGACAATATTTCCAACTTTGGTAAGCTGTTGTACCTTTAAATAGGGTATAATAAAAAAGGAGTTTAGTCAATCTCTACAAAAATGCCAGCTAAAAAC
>NZ_JAUBTT010000117.1:0-22240 GCF_036705125.1 Microcoleus sp. B7-D4 | reverse complement strand
AGGAAAGAAGAAGAAGGAAGGAGCCAGAAGAAGGAAGGAGCCAGAAGAAGTATTTTTACAAATATGAGATGCTCCCAATTTATGATTGAGGGAAGTGCGATCGCACTTTTGGTAATAATAAGGGCTTCGGGGAAAAAGGGGTTTTCGGGAAGAGAGGGGCGAGCGCGGGATCTATGCACAAAAGCTAAAATTGAAGCCGTCTTAAAAAGTACGGTAAAAACGAAAAATCTAGGAGGAAGCAGCGCTGGAATGATGATATAGCGGTTCTCAAGCGTGGTGAGGTATGCCCACGGAGGCCACGGAGGCCACGGAGGCCATGAGTACCTCATCTTTCTGAGAAAGGCTATACGTTAAATCCAGGACTTACGCAGACCCGCTATATTTAGTGTGCCTGCACAAATACAATGGCTTGCTACTAATCAACTCGATATTGGCTCACAAGTTGGTCAGGATTCAATTAGAACCGTATAAGTAAAATCGCGTAAGTTAATAGGGAGCGCGCTTATAAAGTGGAAGACGATCACCCAGGACGTGTTCTTCAAAATTTTAAGTGCGAGGGCGACTCCTTTTAAAATAATTAGTTATACCCATTTAATTGGTATAAGGACTAATAACTACTCTTCATAATCGATCAAAACTTGCACCCAGCTTGGCGGTCGCGGAATTGGATTTCCCAAACGATCTAATAGCAGCAAAGCTACTAAATGCACTACAAATAAATAGACAATATTGTTAACTAAAATCATCCCGGCGGCGATCGCCCCAATTGTGTCCAAACTCGGTACATTAAGCCAGCCCAGCTTCACAAACACCCATTCCACCATCTCTGTTACCTGGGCCGTTACGTAAACCCATAAATCTTGACCCACCAACGCTGACAGCAGCCAAAACCGAAAAAAGAAGCCTACAGTACCAATTACTGCACCCACACTAACAGAGAGTGACCAACTCGCTTTGCGCCTCCAAAGTCCTCCCAGCGCAACTCCCATAATTCCAAAAGGCATCACGTATAAAATGCTCCGCGTCGGGCCCATCAGTACCGACAGCAGCAAACCCGATACCAAAGCTGCCATCCAAGCTGCTCGGTTGCCCCAACGCAAGTAAACCAGGGCGATGGGTATCGGGAAAAAAACCCGCAGCAAAGGCCCCAGCGGAAAGTAATAATTTACCAGCCAAATTAAGCTAGCGGTACTTGCCAAAAAAGCCGTTTCTACCAGCCTTAAAGGCGCTTCCCCAGAGGGGCGCTTCTCCGGAGCTGGATTTGTACGATCGCCAGCCATTGCTGAAATATCGGCGGTTTCCGGCTCGTTATTTGTACTGGGTGAACTACCCGAATTAGGCGCAGCATCTGCTGACAAAAAATCACTCATCCGATTTTAGATTTTAGATTTTAGATTTTAGATTTTACGGGGCTGGCACCCGATACGGCTGATTCCCGATTTTCCGATTTTAGAGTTTAGATTTTAGATTTTAGGGGACTTGCGCCCCATACGGCTGATTCCCGGTTTCACTGTTTGGATGCCCCGCCGCCAAATTTAATATTGCTCGCAGAAACCGGGTTTAGGTACGAACGCAAGTCTTATTTGAGATGGGTTTTCTCAGCCTAAATTTTCAGCAGCATTATTTTTCGATTTTGACTTCCTGGATTACAAAAACCGAACAAGATGCGTGGTGAACGACATAATTGCTGACGCTGCCGAGGAAAGCTTCTGTGAAGCCCGTGCGGCCACGCCTTCCCAACACTATTAAATCTGCGCCCCAATTTTCGGCTGCTTCACAGATACAATGCCCCGGATCGCCCTCCTTTTTGCAGTCAAATTCTACCTGCAATCCTTGTTTTGCTGCGGCGTCGCAGTAATTTTTGAGCAAGCCCGAAGCCTGTTTTTCCTCGCTTTCCAGCCGCAAACGTTGAGCTTGATAAGCTTGATTCATTAACTCGACATTCATGCCCAAATCTACCGGAATTGGCACTGCCGTCTCGCCCAACGTGTTGACAGTAACGCAGTTAAATAGCATCACTTGGGCCCGATCGCTCAGAGCTAATTCTAAAGCTTGACTGAAGACGCGGTGGCTCAGTTCTGAATCATCTAAGGCAGCGAAAATTTTCTTAAAACTCACAGCTTTACCTCCTGCGGGAAATCATTAATATCAGTTAGTTAACAGAGAGTGCTTTTGAATTAGATTCAATAAAAGCAAACTCTGATACTTCTAGACTAACAGACGCTCTAAGGCGTGCAGGTCGGGAATGCACAAAACGTCACGTTCGCGCTGAATAGTTCCTTTTTTTTCCAGCTTGCTCAGCACTCGCGTTACTGTTTCGCGAGCCAGCCCGCTGAGGCTGCTCAATTCTCTGTGTGGCAGGTTCGGTATTTCTGTACCTCCTGTTTCCATGATTTTTTTGCCTTGCCCCTCTGCCAAAAATAATAGAATATCTGCTACTCGCGAGGTACTGTCAGACTCTCGCAAACGCAGGCGGCGGTTGACTTGTCGCAGGCGACGCGCCATCAGTTGAGCTAGGCGAATGCCTGCTAGCGGCTCGGTATGAATAAGCTGCACAAAATCCTGAGATGGCATATTGCCGATCAGTGTCGGGGCTAGGGTGATGACATCTGTCGATCGCGGTGCTTCTTCGATCGCGGCCATTTCCCCGAATAATTCTCCTTTCCCTAAAATATTCAGTGTTACTTCTTTTCCGTCTAGGTTGTAGGTGCGAATTTTCACCCAACCATCCAATATAAAATACACTGATGTTCCCCAGTCATTTTCGAGTAAAATCACTTGATTCGACGGATGACTGCGGGTAACGATGTGGAGAGTTGCTCTCTCGATTACAGGATCGGGTAATCCTGCAAAAAACGGAGTAGAAACTATCAATTGATTTATATTAGAATTCGGATCTCGGGTGTTAAAGCGGTCTTCCATGAGGCCATCATTTTAATTTACGCGCTTGATCTGCGCTGGGCAGTTAGAAATAGCTTGCAGCCGAGTCATTCGATTTGAGATTCAAGATTTGAGAAACAAGGATCTAAAATCGGCAATTTTACCTCTAAAGTTTTGCGGTCAAAGGCCCAATATGGGAATTAATGGCCTCAAGCTCTGATTGCGAGCTAGAAACTAAAGAATATACCATAATTTTTTAGATATATACCACTGAGCAAATTTTATTAACAAAATTTTAGCAATGTGGCAAACGACTGAGCCGATCGAATTACCGAAGACAAGCACTTCGCGAAGACAAGTTTAACACTGCTGAGAGATTTGTTGTCAGTCAGCCCAGCAGTCGAGAAGGCCAAATCCACGAGCACAAGGGGTGCAAGCACGGCAGACAGCTCCCAAATCCGAGCAACTGCCTAGAACCTGGTAAATGTCAGCACGATCGGCAAAATCCACAGCCCTTGCGAGCCTAAAGACTGGCGCTCTTGGCGAGCGAAACCCACCCACTTCCCAGCAAACTTTTCTGCTACCCCAAGATTATTGTACCATTAGTATCTAGCCATGAATACAGATAAAAGGCTATAATCAAAGGTTACTCAAACCCAGTACACGGGGACAATCCCGAATCTCGGTATCCCAAATCGCAAATTGTTTGAGGTTTTTTCCAAGTCGGTGAAAGATGGAGAGACAGTGGCGCGCCGCCATCCTAACGAAACACGCGGTGACAGTGTGCGGCCCGCCGTTCAAGCGTGTGAAGGCAAAAGTTTGTGGGGTTCGCAGCTATTCCGAGCAGGAATCAGCCTCCGGGTAGGGAAACTCGCCTCTCAGTCCCAGAATTTGACGGCACTTGCCATTGATAGAAGCGGGCATTTGGTGCGAAAGTACCGGTTAACCTATGATAGGCAATAGAAGCTATCCGAAGACAAAAGGTTAATTAACTGTTGTCATAAAATATTAGTGAATTATTGACTGACTCGCATTCAGATTATTCTATCTATTGGCATCGCTGCCGCCTGACAATCAAGCATCCAGGATACAAGCCCCCGGATTCATCCGTCCAGAAATAAAAAACCTGTATCCGATAAAGGAGCCCCCGAATTGATCTCGCGCAAGTCAATGCTTCAATCTAAAATCTAAAATCTAAAATCTAAAATCGATTGACTTCAGTCTTTTTTCGGTAAAGTTTCTCCCAAGCCGCATTCCCAGAGGTTCCGCCCTTGAATTCTCAGAAGTACAAAATTCAAGCACTGATTGCTGAGATAGACGAGGTACTCAGCAAGCCCGCACCCCGCTTGCCTTGGACGGGTTCTCTTGATACTGTCCACCAGCGCCAACTTTTAGAGCGAGTTCGCGCTTATCTGGTTTCCTCAGACTCAAAGCTAACGGCCCCAAAGGCCCCCGCCCGCCCAAATGTCCGCCCGCAACCAGTTCCAGTACCCAAAGTGCCTCTGCCCGCCCCTGGCCCCTCAGCCGCAGAGCAAATCATGCTTGCCGTAACCGGAGAAATCAGCCACCTGCGTTCCAGCCTGACAGGGCCACTCCAAGAAGACATAGAAGCTCTGCGGCAAGAGCAGCAAGCTCTAATTCAAGAAATCAAACTGCTAGAAGCAAAACGGCAGCAGCAACAATCCCTAGCTCAGCAACAAGCCAACCAACAGCAAATCATTGGTGAATTCTTGCAGGTACTGACTGCCCGCTTGGAAGAAACCTTGACTAGCGATTTCTCCCAAATTCTAAGTTCCCTAGAAAATCAGTTATTGCAAAGCAGCGCAGCACCTTACTCTTTGGGCAGTGCGCCTGATGAACAATCGGCTATTGACGTAACAGTTAACCCACAAACCTCAGAAGAACACCCGCTGCTGACGCCGGCTCAGAGGTTGGAGCAAATGCAACTGTTCCAATCTCATGCTGACAGTCTGCTGATGAGTCTCGATTCTAGGATGGCTATCGTGTTCGAGGCTTTGCAAGCAAATCTGCAAAGCTATCAAGCTTCCTTGAGACAAGAACTCGAAAATATGTACGGTTTGAGCCAGCAGAGCGAGGCGATGTTCGCGGCTTTGGTCAACCACTTGGCCTCACAGTTGGGGCGAGAAGCGTCTTCCTACGTTCAACAGCCGATCGATTTAGCAAATAATCTCGAAACCGTCACCCCAACCGCAGCCGATCGATCTTCTGTCGCTCCCGCCATTTCAAATACTGCGATGGAGCACTCAGCCGCAGAGACTCAGACTGGAGACTCGGTGCAGGAAATTCGCACCGGCGAATTCGGAGAACAAGACAGATTTCCCTACGCCGGTACAGAAATTTCTCCGCAATTCAGACAGTTGAGGCGCGACCGCGATCGCATTCAAGCCCCAATTTTGCTCCCGGAGTTGCAAGATAATTTGTTCGATTCTGCACCCGAAACATCGGGAAATGCAACTGAGTTTTCTGGCGGTGAATCGGAGAATAGCTTAACAGAAACCGGCGAAAATATTGAGGATTTGTATGCAAGTTTGTTCGCGGGAGAAGCGGTTCCTGAAGTAGAATTACAAATCGAAAGTACCCCCGTAGAAACTACTGTAATTGAGCCCCAAAGTGAAGGTTTACAAGATCGAGCGTCGGCGGACGAGGAAACTGCCGAATCGCTCAAAATGACCGAAGATTTGTTTGTAAATCTGCTGGATGAAGGCGAATCTCTGGAAGAGATTTTAGTAGATGAAGATTCAGACTTGGTAATGGGTAATTCTGTAGACGCCCTAACTTTAGATACTGCAGATTTATTTGAACCGCAAGGGGCAACAGTACCTCAAGTTTCAGAAGCACCAGCCTCAACCGCCGAGGTGCAACTTGACGCGGACGATCGAGAAAATCTAGAAACGGCTCAAAACCAAGGCGAGCAGTTCGGCGCTACAGTCCCTCAATCAGCAGCTTTGCCGTCGAGAACGCCTGCAGAAATTAGCCCAAACGGCCCCAGTGCCGGGCCCCGTGTGCCGAGTGCCGGTGACGTTCAAACTGGCGAGTTCGACTCATCCTCGCAGGGGCTCGATGATGGGTACATCCAAGCTTCGCCGGACGAGGATTTGCTGCCAGTCGAGGAATTAGAAGATGACCTCGATCGAGCTCTAAATTTGGACAACAATACTCTGGAACTTTTGGAGGCAGACCTCTACAATCTGGAGGGATTGGAAAATACTAGCTTCGGGCGATCGAATTTCTCAGTCGCTAACAGCTTGGATTTATCGGCGAGTTCCTCCGAAGGCATTGCAAACAATCCCTTTGCGGAGGCGGCAGAGGAAGAACTCGGCACGCTGGAGGATTTGTTCTCCGATGTGTTGGAACTCTCCTCTGAGGATGAACCCTTTGTTTTGGAAAACGAACTTGAGGATGATTTGTTTGTTGAGGAAGACGACTCGAATTTGACGCTAGACGAAATTTTGGCTAGTTTGACCGAGACCGATCGACCTTTGACTGATTTTCCCCCTCCAGAAACTGCCGAAACTAGCGAACTGCGATCGAGTCCTCCAGAAAGTAAAAAAAAAACCTAATTTCGACAGAGAGTAAAGCAGGAGTTGTTGAGGGGAAAACCGATTTTAGCGAGTTTGCCGAAACACAGCAGCAAGACTCGACTGGCCATTCTGCCGCAGGTGCGATCGCCCCATCCAGAGAACACCGGAATTCTAGCTGGTATTTGGGCATTGATTTTGGTTCCACTGGCCTGTCTGCGGCTTTGCTCGATCGCACCAGCGGCCAGTTGCACCCGATTTACTGGGAAGCATCGCAGGCTGAGGCTTGGGCAGCAGACGCGAGCTTTCGGATTCCCTCGGCTGCGGTGCTGACGGAAACAGCCCCAGGGAGCCCAGGGTCAGAGGTGACAGTCAAGTCGGTGGGATTCCGACCCCAGGCTTTGCCTGCTGGAGAATTTTTACTGGAAAATTTTAAATGGCCTTTAAAGGTGGGCATTCCTTATCAGCGGGAGGCTGCTGGGATGTACGAACCGCTGTTGCAGTGGTCGCCCTTGGAGACTTTTTCGATCGCCTTGCCGCTGCAAGGTGTGCGGGCACTGCTGGCTACTTTGAATCCGAGTTTGCGGGGACAAAAATTTGCCGAATCGGGGGAAATTTTGGATTCTACACCAAGGGCGAATTTTGTAGGATTGCCAGTTTCTAATTTAATTTGTAGGGCTTCGGGATTGACGCCAGAAACTCTCGATGCGGCGCTTTTAGACTTGCAGGGTGTAATTTTGGGGACTCCGGCCGGCTGGTCGGATGTTTATATGTTTAATCTGCGGGAGGCTGTTTTGGGCGCGTCTCTGGTGGCTTCATGTTCGCAAATTTTTGTGGTGGAAGATGCGATCGCCACTTTGCTTGCTGCTGTAACTCCTGTGAAAAATAACATGGAAGTCGAGTCGTCAGCCGTGGATTCTGCTAAGGGCGGTGAAGAAGCTGCACCGCTGGCTGTGAATGCTTCGTCTTTTAGCGGGGGAACTTTGATTTTGAATGCGGGGGCGGCGACGGTGGAATTAGCTTTAGTTGAGTTGCCGTCCAATCTTCAAGATTTAACTCGTGCTGATTTTACTTGCCACAGTTTTGATGCGGCTGGCGATGCTTTCGATCAGGATATTATCTGTCAGTTGTTGGCTAAAAATGAAACTTGGGGAATGTCGATCGATTTGCCACGTCCTGGTCATCCAGATTTGCCGAGTCGTTATCAATTGCAGCAGCAGTTACAAGGTTCTGCTTTTGGTTTGCAATTGTTAGAGGCGGCAAGGCAAATAAAAGTTATTTTGCAACATCAAAAAAGTTTTGCTTTGGATATTGGCCAGCAGCATTGGGATGTGAAGCGCAAAGATTTGGAAAGTCTGGTTTTAGTGCCTTTTGTGCAGCAGTTGAATCGTGAATTGAATGCTTTGCTCAGCCGCGCCGGAATGTCGCCGGCGGGGATTAATCAGGCGATTTGTGCGGGGGGTATGGGTGCTTGGCCTGCGATCGCCCGCTGGTTGCGGCAGAAGCTGCCGAATGCGATCGTGGTTCAAGACCAGGAATTGCAGGGCGATCGAGATATTTTTGAGATTGACAATTCTGCATTAAATTCTGTATCTCAAAGTACAAATTTCCCCCAAAAAATTGGTCGAGTTGCCTGCGGGTTAGCGAGTTTGGCTCTCTATCCTCAAATTTTGGATGTGTCGCAGCAGCAGTACAGCGACTTTTTTCTGCTGTGGGAATTAATGCAGGTTTTGGGTGAGGAAACTCTGAGCTTTCAGGAAATTTTGCAGTTGTTGGAACGCCAAGGCGTGAATACCCGCACCTGCGAACCCCGAATTTTGCGGATTTTGGAAGGAAATTTGCCGGCGGGGCTTGTGCCTGCGGAGGAAGATTTCATGCTGCTGGCCGAGGAGTCGAGGCAAAATCCTGATTGGGAAGCAATTTTGGCTGAGCCGCTTTTCTTGGAAGATGTCTCGCGGGGTTATCGTTTGAATCTCGAACACGCCTCTGTTGTTCGCGAATATTTAGGCAAACTCGCCTCTAGCAGCCAGCAAAAATTGTTAGAGCCGCTAACACTTGCTTGGGATGTTCGCACCGATATTTATCGCTAAACGGCAAAAAACCCGGTTTCTCAGTAGCACCCTCCCTGTCTTCCGGGAAGAGTCCTAGTCGAAACCAGGTTTTTTTGCATCCAGGACTAACTTTTTTCAGTAAATTTACGTAACTTTACATAAACTTTATACGTTTTTAGAAAAAACACATAGAAACTTTATAAAAGTGTTATGGGTTTTTAAAGATTGTGCAAAGCTGAGTATTTCAGGTTCTGCAGATTTGGGATGGCTAATAAGATGGACGTAAGAGATCGTTAAAGTTGAGACAAATCATATGAAATTTCCGATGGGTGCCTCGTCGAAATCCTCATTATCAGAAATGCTGTCCTTATTTTTTCAAGAATTTACTTACAGAGTCTGTGTATCACAACAACAACATCACCGATCCGTAACGAGCAAGGTAAAACGGTCGATCGATATTTTGGGTTCCTTGCTGGGACTGGCAATTGCTGCAGTGGTGGCGGTGCCGGTGGCAGTGGCGATGCTGTTGGACGATCGGGGCCCGCTACTGTACAGTCAAGTCCGCTGCAGCTTCAAAGGGCGACATTTCAGAATGTGGAAATTTCGATCGATGGTTGTCGATGCAGAAAAGCTCAAACATTTAGTTAGCAACCAAGCCAAGGGTCACATTTTTAAGAATGAAAATGACCCGCGAATTACCCGCGTCGGCCGCTTCTTGCGGTGCACGAGTTTGGACGAGTTGCCTCAATTCTGGAATGTGTTAGTCGGCGACATGAGTTTGGTGGGAACTCGACCGCCCACTCCTGATGAAGTTGCTGCCTATGACGATTTTCACTGGCAACGTTTAAATGTCAAACCCGGGCTGACTGGGGAGTGGCAAGTCCACGGACGGTCTGGAGTTAAAGACTTTAACGATATTGTGCAGATGGATCTCGACTATCAGGGCAAGTGGTCTGTTGTCTACGACATCACTCTGATTTGCAAAACAATTGGGGTGGTCTTGAGTAAAAACGGTGCGTGTTAATAGACTTGCTGTTTTGGGTTGTTTTTGGATTTTAAATTTTAGGAAAAAACAGGGGATGAAATAGTTGGGAACTGATTAAATATATGTTAGTAGAATTAGCGATTGGTGACGCTTACGGTGCGGGTTTTGAATTTGTTGACCAGCAGACGATCGAATTGTATAACAATCTCAACGCTTACCAAAAAATCGGGTCTAAAGCCCCGTCCTTCTAGGACGGCTTTAATTCCCACAAGGTGTGAATAATTGTTAAACATACAGATTTGCAAGTAAAAGTCTTTGTAGAAGTGGTAGGCTATTCCAATGATAGTTTTAGAGTTTAAGTTAAAGGGCAAAACGGAGCAGTATCGGATCATCGACGACATGATTCGGACGGCTCAATTTGTCCGAAACAAAACTCTTAGGTATTGGATAGAAAATCAAGGAGTTAAGTTAGTAGACCTGTACAAACAATGCGCCATCATGGCAAAAGAGTTTGAATGGGCAGGCAAGCTTAATTCGATGGCACGTCAGGCTTCGGCAGAACGTGCCATTTTTGCTATCCAACGTTTCTTTGCTAATTGCAAAGCCAAGAAACCAGGGAAAAAGGGATACCCGCAGTTCAAGAAACATACTCGATCCGTTGAGTATAAAACTTCGGGTTGGGAAATTTCTACCGACAAAAGATGCTTGACACTTAAGGATGGTTTTGCTGCTGGAAGGTTTAAGTTAATCGGTAGTCGGGACTTGCATTTTTATGCACCCAGTGAGATAAAGCGAATCAGAATTGTGCGTCGTGCCGATGGCTACTACGCACAATTTTGTATCAATGCGGAAAGAAAAGAGGAATTCGTTTCTACTGGTGAAATTATTGGAATAGACGTTGGACTAAACCATTTCTATACTGATAGCGATGGCGAAACAGTTGCCAACCCTCGATATCTCCGTAAAAGTGAAAAAGCTTTGAAGAGATTGCAGAAGCGAGTTTCTCGAAAAAAGAAAGGCTCAGGTAATCGGAAGAAAGCGATCAACAAGTTAGGAAGAAAACATCTGAAGGTCAGTCGGCAGCGTAAAGACTTCGCCATAAAGACGGCGTTGTGCGCGGTAAAATCTAACGATTTTGTAGCCTACGAAGACCTTCAGGTGCGGAATATGGTCAAAAATCACAAGCTTGCTAAATCTATTAGCGATGCAGCGTGGTCACAATTGGCTCAGTGGTTGGAGTATTTTGGAAGAGTGTACAGCAAAACAATAATTGCTGTGGCTCCTCAGTATACTTCTCAAACCTGTTCAAATTGTGGAAATCTTGTTAAGAAAACGCTGTCAACTCGAACCCACATTTGTGGTTGCGGTACGATATTGGATCGCGATCACAACGCCGCGAAAAACATTTTGGCGAAAGGGTTGAAGCAGGCAGGAGTTGGCTTTAATTTAAATACGGTGGGGCACACCGAAATCAAAGCTTGGGGACAGACCGATCTCTACTCAATGGTGGCAGCATCAACGAGCAAATCGACTGATTGATCCAAGAATCCCCGCGCCTTCAGGTCGGGGAGTGTCAAACAGACGATACGCAGATGAGTTTAGCCGTCGCAGAAGCTATCGTCAGCCGAGAACCTTGGACGCCGGAACTTTTAGCCAGCAAATTTGTTGCAGCTTTTCACCGCGATCGGCGATTGGGTTATGCTGGCAAATTTTACAATTTTTTGCTACAAGTTCAAGACGGAAAAGAATTTTTAGAAAAAATTCGCTCCGCTAGCGATAAAAGTGGCTCTGCGATGCGAGCAGGCCCCATTGGCATTTTTCCTACTATTGAAAAAGTAATCGAAAATGCTACCGTTCAAGCTGCAATTACTCACAATACTCCCGATGGTATTAAAGCAGCTATAGCGGCCGCTTTGATGTCCCATTACTTTATTTATCAGCTAGGTTTAAAGAAGAATTTGGGAAATTTTCTAGAAAAGCACGTAGCTGGTGAGTGGTCGATACCTTGGCAAGGACAAGTCAGCGTTAAAGGTTTGGTCTGTGTTAGAGCAGCTATTACTGCGGTCATCCGAAATGATAGTATGAGCCAACTGCTCCAAGATTGCATTGCCTTTTCGGGAGATGTCGATACAGTGGCAACTATTGCTTTAGCTGCTGGTTCCTGTAGCAGTGAAATTGCCCAAGACCTGCCAGAAAATCTGGTACAAGGATTAGAAAATAAATTTTACGGCCGAGATTATATCATAGAACTGGATCGACAGTTGATGAATTGCAGGAGCGACTTCTGACTTCTTCCTGATATCTGTGACATCCGTTAAATCCCCATTCACTGCGCGTTGCCGAACTTCTTTCTATTAGGATTAAGCCCAACTGTCACAAATAGGGTTAATTTTTATGTATGTAGTTGCGTTTGGGCGCTCTTTCCTAAGCTAAGAGCGCTAAAGCGCAACTACATACCTTTGTTTAATTTTCCAGTTGGTCTTAGTCCTATCTATTATGAATTTGCCTAATTAAATTACTTTTTCTCGCTGGCTGGGAGTGCCTTTGGTGCAGTAGTTTAACCGCGAATTGAATACTTTGGTCAGCCGTGCGGGAATGTCGCCGGTGGGGATTAATCAGGCGATTTGTGCGGGGGTTATGGGTGCTTGGTCTGCGCCGCTGGTTGCTGCCGAAGCTGCCGAATGCGATCGTGGTTCAAGACCAGGAATTGCAGGTCGATCGAGATATTTTTTAAATCCACAATTCTCCATTAAATTCTGTATCTCAAATTACAAAATTATCAGAAAAAAAAATAGTCTAGTTGCCTGCAGGTTGGGGAGTTTGGCTCTCTATCCTCTAGCAGCAATGCCAAAAATTGTTAGAGCCACTCACAATTACTTGGGATGTTCGCACCGATAGTTATCGGTAAGTATATAGATTTATCATCGCCCTTAGATAAAGATCGTAGGACTTACGCAACTGTCACACTTATGTCAACTTGTATGGTGCGTCAGACCTCGTGGTTATCGGGAGATTATCAAAGATTTAAGGTTTAGGGCAACCCTACCAATTGTGCCAGTTGCGTAAGTTTTGAATAAAAAAAAAGCATACCCAGAACCCGCAGCACTTACAGCATAATTCAGGAGTCAAGAGCGTTGCCCTGACGAAGGCCATAACAGCGAAGAGCCAGAATTAGTTTGTGCTTTTTTCCGTAACAATACTTAATTTTATTCTAAAAGTTATGCTTTTTTAGAATAAATACACACCATCTTTATAAAAGTGTGTTTTTTTTTAAAGATTGTGTAAAGAAGAGTATTTGCCACTTGTGGGAAATTTGGGACTCTCATAGGATGTAAACCAGATTCAGCCATTAAAAATATTTGAGTCTAAAGTCTAAAGTCAAGACCAATTTTTTCATGCTCTTCACAACCTAAGTTTTCACTTTTGGGTAACTACAAATGGTAGCGCAAAACTTTAGTAATCAAAGTTTGGTCGGCAATAACTTTAGTGGGCAAAACCTCAATGGTTCCACATTCTTCAAAGCCCGACTCGAAAACGTCTTGTTCAGGCGCAACGCTCAAGGTATTTCCACTCAACTCAGAGGTACCAACTTTGAAGAGGCATTTCTGCTGAATGTAGATGCAACGAATGCCATCTTTGCTGCCAATACCAACTTTCAACCGGCGACTTTTTATAAAGCGACCTTAGAAAACGTCAATTTCAGTCGGGCAAACCTAACTGGAGTAAATCTGTCGCTGATCAGCACAAAATTCATCAACCTGTCCAACGCCAACCTGACCAATGCCATTCTCCATGAGGCCAATCTCAGCGGCGAACAGTCGGAGCGACCGAACCTAAGGGGAGCAAACTTTACGGGTGCTGATTTCTTTAAGGCGAAGCTGAAAGCGGCTGACTTTACGGGTGCCAATTTGACGAATGCCAAATTCCAGGGTGCTGACATGGAAGGAACCATGTTGATCAATGCGAATTTTACTGGCGCTCAATTCGACGTATCGACTAATCTCACAGACATTATCCTCAGCAACGCCATCTTTGACCTTGCCAACCTGAGTGGGGTTAATATGACCGATACCAACGCACCGGATGGATTGACACTGACAAGTTCTAGCTTTCGCGGAGCCAATTTGAGGGAACTTAGTGCCGAAGATGTCAATCTGGCTGGTGCTAACTTCAGCGCCCATGCAAATGGTACGCGCACTCAAATGGGTGGTGCTAGTTTCGCAGATTCTGAGTTGAACAACGCGAACCTGAGTCAGGTGATTGCAGAAGGCATATTCCTGGACGGTGCTGATTTGAGCAATGCAATCCTGGTTGGTGCCGATCTCAGCAATGCCAACCTGAGTGGAGCAATTCTCGTTGGCGCTAACTTGACGGGTGGAGTCCAGTTAGACAACGCTTTTATTGAGAAGAGCAATGTGGCTGGAGCCAACTTTACAGGGGCAAACCTGGCAGGCGCAAACCTGAAGGAGGCGGTTGGAGATAACCTGACCAAGTTTAGAAACGTCAATCTGTCAGGTGCCAGCCTGGAAGTGGGGAGTTTTATCGGTGCCGACTTCACCAATGCCAACTTAACTAATGCCAACCTGGTCAAAGCCAACTTCACCGGTGCTGTTATGGTCGGGGCGAACATGACCGGGGTCAATGCAGTCGATGTTGTGGGTCTGACGATGGGGACTAGCGGCACCGATACCGTCACTGGAACCGGAGGCGACGATAATCTCTTCGGGCTCGACGGCAATGACGCCCTCAACGGCGGTGATGGGGATGATTACCTCGATGGCGGTAGCGGTGTTGATATCCTGACGGGTGGCCCGGGCAATGATGCGTTGTTTGGTGCTGCGGGAAATGACACCCTCACAGGCGGTGGTGGCAGAGATACCATTCACTACCGCAGTGGTCATGGTTCCGATCGCGTGAATGGTTTCACCCTCGGAGCCAGCGGAGACATCCTATCCTTCAGTGGCATTGCAGCGATCGATGTGGTGCCATCTGGCGCGAACACTCAATTGCGATCGGGCAATGGCATTGCTGGCGATGCCGGTTTTGGCACAGGCGCGCTGTTGATCACGCTAGCTAACACTTCATTTACGGCAGCTCATATCAGCACTAATGTCAGTTCGACCAATCGTCCGCTCTTCCAGTTCTCGTAACGTCAGAGCAACGGGAGTTCAACGGCCGATCTGAGGGGACTCACGATCTATCTAGTCGGAGCAATTGTCATCATGACAATGCTTTGACAGGAAGGCTTTTCGATATTTTTATTCAGGCGATCGACCGGACATAATATCAACCGGAGTTTGTGTGATGACTTCTCGCATTTTATTTTTCCTTTCCATGCCTCGGCATCCCCCCTTTCGATGTTGGAAAGGGGGGAATGGTAAGGATTGTCAACGGTAACGAAGCACCGAATTCTAAGGCGCATGAATCACTTTTGTGCGTTGTCGCAAGTTCACATAACACTACGAAACACTGACATAACAACAGGAGAAAATTATGGCTATCAGAAATGGAACAGAACTGCCCGATACTCTGACCGGAACCAATAACGCCGATGTGATTCGCGGCTTTGGCAAGGAAGATCTGTTGTATGGCTTAGGCGGTAACGATAGCATCTACGGTGGAGAGGATAAAGACACTCTATATGGTGCTGCTGGAGCCGATCGACTATTTGGGGAAAACGGCGAAGACGATCTATATGGTGATGATGGTAACGACTTCCTCTACGGTGGGCTGGAGAAGGACAACCTGCATGGTGGAATCGGAGCCGATCGACTTTTTGGCGATTCCGGCGAAGACTCATTGTATGGCGAAGATGGCAATGACATCCTGTACGGAGGCTCAAATGCCAACGATGCCAACGATGGTAAAGATTTCCTCGATGGTGGGGCTGGAAGAGACCAACTCTTTGTAGGTTTCGAGGATACGGGGTTTGGTGGTGCTGGCGATGACACCGTTATTGGTGGCTTTACCGATGACAAAATCTACGGCGATGATGAAAAAGGCGAAATTTTTGGGGGAGCAGATTCCCTGGTTGGCGGCAGCGGCAACGACACCCTCTACGGAGAAGGCGACAGCTTAGCAGGCGGCGGCAACGATACCCTCGATGGTGGCATAGGCGACGACGCCCTCTACGGCTATGCCGGAAGTGACTCCCTGTTTGGTGGCGATGGTATTGACTTCCTCGATGGTGGCGATGGCAATGACATTCTCGACGGTGGTGCTGGCACCAGCACTCTGATCGGTGGCGCTGGCTTAGAAACCATCAGGGGTGGCGCTGAAGGCGACTTCATTGATGGCGGAGAGGGGAATGACAACCTCAATGGTCTGGGTGGCAATGACACTATCTATGGCGACTACGGAGTTGCTGAAACACTGGCTGGCGATGACATCCTCAATGGTGCTGCAGGCGATGACTTCTTGGATGCTGGTGCAGGAGTCGATCGTGTCATCGGTGGTGCTGGCATTGACCTGCTTTTTGGCGGCGAAGATGCGGAAACTCAAACCGCCCGCGACACTCTAACCGGCGGGGCTGACACCGACTACTTCCAGTTGCTGTTCACCGATTTTGTGCCCGAACCCATCGATCCCGGTGAGCCAGTTATTACTCCTCCTGCTGGTGACTACATCGTTGACTTCTTGAAAGGGACTGACTACTTCTTACTGGAGGGGATTACCTTTGAGCAGCTATCGTTCCAAAACATCTCGCTGACAGTTAACGGGGTTGCTACTCCGAGTACCCGGATCTACGTCACGCCTCAAGCCGGAATTCCGATTTCTCAAGCGGAAACCCTAGCTGTGGTTCAAGGAGTGCGTCAATTTAACGCCTCGCATTTCGTTGAGGAACCACTCATTTAATTAACGGGACTTAAACAAATTTTAAGCCCAAACCCAGCGCAAACTGGCTTTAGACGCGGTAAGTAAGTTCATGTTTTCTTGCCACCACCGCGCAAATCTATATTCTGTCCCTTGACAGTTTTTATCTCCTGCTGTCTCTTTAAAGGCAACAGGATTTTAGTCTTTGAGCAGGAATCCGCAGATTCTTTTTCTTCATGCTAATTTCCCTGCCCAGTTTGGCCTTCTCGGTAGCCACGATCGCCAAAGATTACCCTGAGCTAGTGAACTCTGTTTCCGAATGTTTCTAGCCAGTTACGATCGCCAATCGGCAGTAAAATCGAATTCGATCGCGCGAGGCGACACAACAAATTGAGCCGATAAATTATCCAATCTTGTGACAACTATAGTCAGAAGGTTTTTTAATTAAGTAAATCCACCTGATTATAAGTCGTGTAAATGTTAAATTAAGGAAAGCCTTCGTAGAGTAGCCCTTAATTTTTGATTTATGAATTTGCCTAATTTGATTACTTTTTCTCGCTTACTGGGAGTGCCTTTTCTGCTCTACGGTTTGTACGACCCAAGCGCGCAAAGCCGCTGGATTTGCACCGCAATTTTTGTGGTAGCTGCGGCTACTGATTGGCTGGACGGCTATTTGGCTAGGAAGCTGAATCAAATTACCGATTTGGGTAAGTTTCTCGATCCTTTGGTGGATAAATTGTTGGTGCTCGCGCCGCTTTTGGTATTGATTGAGTTGGGGAAAATCCCGGCTTGGGGAGTGTTTTTGATTTTTGGTCGGGAGTTGACCATTGCGGGGTGGCGTGTTAATAAAACTACGATTTCGGGAGCTAATATTTGGGGCAAATTGAAGACGGTGAGTCAGATTGTGGCGATCGCACTTTTAATTGCTCCTTTGTCTGAAGCGTGGAATTTTCCCGCATTAATTGCTTTTTGGGTTTCTGTGGCTTTAACTTTGATTTCTGGCGCTATTTATCTGTGGCCGGAACAGGAAATAAAAGAAAAGTAAGGGAGTTTTATATCATTAAACACGCGCTTTCCCCCAGTCCGGCAGGGGTTGAAACCCCTGCCTCAAAGCGAAAGTCCTCTAAAGAGGACTGTTAAAATCATCAGTCCTCTTTAGAGGACTTTAGCTATTAGCCGGGGGTTTAAACCCCCGGCGGACTTGTGGAAAAGCGAGGATTTATCAAGATTACTTCACTTTAATAATGGCTCCCAGATTTCCGATAGTGCACCGCTGTCACGCCGTCATTTTTCAGCAAATGACCGTTTTCAACCGCTGCATAAACTACCCAGTGATCGCCGCATTCCATCCGACTTATCACTTCGCATTCCAGATAAGCTAGAGCCTCAGTCAAAACCGGACAGCCGTTGCTAGCTTCCATTGTTTCGACTCCGGCAAATCTGTCTTCTCCCGGAGCAAAGTTTTTCATGAAATACTTCCGCAACTGTCGCCCTTCGGCTAAGATATTCAGCACAAATTTATCTCCGGCATACATCAAAGCTTCGATCGATCGATCTTTCGCCACCGCAATCGTCACACCGGGCGGATTAAACGTTGCTTGCGACACCCAGGAAGCCAGCATCGCACTGGCGACTTCCCCCCGCTTCGCCGAGAGTACGCACAGCGAACCAACCAATCTCCCTACTGCTTGTTCAGTACGATCGCTACCGGCTGCTAACTGCGGTTTCGGTGCCCGCAATTTTTGCGATCGAATCAAAGCTTGAGCAAAATCCGTTCCCGCTTCTTTGCACTCGTGAATCGTCGCCGCCGTCGGCGTAAATTTGGCTCGAATCGGCTCAAATCCAATTCGATAGCCAGCATCTTTCAGCTTGTTTTCCACTAAGTCGATCGCCTCTCCACTCCAGCCAAAAGAACCGAAAACCCCTGCTAATTTGCTCTTAGTTGCGGTAGATAAAACAATTCCCAAAGCAGTTTGAATTTGCGTCGGAGCGTGTCCTGCTAGCGTCGGGGTTCCGATGATAAATCCCGCGCATTTTTCGATCGCCTCTTGAATTTCTCCCGGTTCGGCAAATTCGCAGTTGATACTTTCCACCGCAACGCCCGCTTTCGTAATTCCTTTGGCGATCGCCTGGGCTAAAGTAGCCGTATTTCCGTAAGCAGAAGCATAAATCAAAGCAACTGTCAAGTCTTTTGAATTTTGTTGCTGGCTCCATTCCCGATACAAATTGCTCAGTTCATTAAGGCCGTAACGGACGATCGGGCCGTGACCGGGAGCATAAAATGCTGCTGGTAAATCGGCGAATTTATCCATTGCAGTCAGCACTTGTTTGGCCTGAGATGCGTGCAGGGAATCGTAATAATAGCGCCGATCTTCGCTGTAAACGCTCCACCCTTCATCGAATACTTGGTCGCCGCAAACGTGAGCTCCAAACAGTTTGTCAGTGAACACGATTCGAGTTTGCGGATCGTAGGTGCAAAGTTGATCGGGCCAGCGAGGAGTCGGAGTCGCAATGAATTTTAAGGCGTGACCTTTTCCTAAGTTGAGAGTTTCTTCTCCCCGAACGATCATAATGTTTAACTCTTGTTCGGGAAAAGCGGCGCGCAAACTAATTGCGGCGGGATTCGTGCAAACCAAAGCTACTTCAGGAGCTAAATCTAACAGACCTTTAATTGTTACTGACCTGTTAGCATTGAAATGCCCCAAAATTATGTAATCCAGCTTGGTCAAGTCCACCCGTTGCTGCAAAAATTCCAGGTAATTTTGAGTAAAAGATTCCCCAGGCGGGTCGAACAAAGCAGTTTTGTCAGCTTGAATAATGTAGCTATTGGCTGTCGTACCCTTTTGCAGCGAATACTCGACTTCAAATTTGAGTCGATCCCAAGTGCGCGATCGCAGAATAAAAGTATCGAGTGCGATCGGGATAAACTGTACGTCGCGGGGTTTGGCATCAGATGCGAGTCTAGGAGTCAAAGTGTTAGTCATTAATTGCACCTATGAGAAACTGAACTACAGAACTTCTTTTGATTTCGTGCCAAAACTTGGTATCTACAATATCAAACCTTGCGCCTCTACCCTGTAAATTGGTATCCAGG
Organism: Microcoleus sp. B7-D4; assembly: GCF_036705125.1. Lineage (NCBI taxonomy): Bacteria > Bacillati > Cyanobacteriota > Cyanophyceae > Oscillatoriales > Microcoleaceae > Microcoleus > Microcoleus sp. B7-D4. The sequence goes on along the minus strand of NZ_JAUBTT010000117.1, from coordinate 2,878 downwards.
TCAATCAGAAATTCCCTGGTTTTCAAATCATCCCCAATTTGGATAAAGCTCACTCCAATTTCTTCGTCTTTATCTATTTTATTTGCTGCACTTACAATAATTTCGGCAACAGCAGCGGTATTTTCGGGTTTTTGATCTAGGACTACAACAATTATTGCTCCGTTCTTGCCTTTGGCATTTGGTTGGCTGGCGAAATAATCGTTAAAAGTTGCTTTCAGAGCTTCTTCCAAATTAATTTCAGTGGGGTTTGCTGAATCCGGTTGCGTATTTTGTCGCTGCAAAATTTCAGCTAACCGGGCAACATTTGAATTTTTATACTCCCACATCGGAGTAGAAGCTTCATAAAGGGTGATGCCGTCGCTGTCAAATTGCTGACATTTTTTTGCTAAGTCAATCAGAGATGCCTGTGCTTCTACCCACTCCTGATACCAAGGATGTTGAGGGTCTCTGCTGGCATCGCTTCTGGCAATAATAATTGTGTAATCTCGGTCTTCTAAAAGATTGGCAGGCATTGGCAATTCCCCTATTAAAATGGAGTCTAAATGACAACGGTTTGCCCGGTTTGCTGCTGGTGGCGCACCCAACACCCAGAAACCCCGTAAGGTGCGCCACCAGCACCCAAAGGTGAGAGTTTTTGCGTAGCCAGTTGCGTCTTGGACTGTAATTGTAGGGTGCGTCAGTAGATAATCGATGATGAAGTCGAATAAAACATCGGCTGACGCACCTTACTAATACGTTTGGGGTGTGTTGATTCAGACAGTCAATCAATATATCGTTGAATTTCCCCTTTGCACCTGACAACAGCCAACAGCCAACAGTCAACTGACAACAGTCAACTGTCAACCGTCAACTGACATCCTAATAGTGATTTCCCACTTTGCGGTGGTGAACAGCAGGCAGTGCATCGGGATTGGATACGCGACCGTTATCGACGATCGCATATACGATATGATGATCCGAAAGTTCCATCCGGCTCACTACTTCGCATTCCATGTAAGCCAAGGAATCTGTCAAAATCGGAGAACCGTTGGTTGCTGGTTGAGTTTTAACTCCGGCAAATCGATCGGCACCAGGAGCAAAACGCTTTAAAAAGTGTCTCATCAAGGTTTGATAATTGCCTTCTTCGAGCACGTTGAGAACAAATTTATCTCCCGCGTGCATCATCGATTCGATCGCCCGATCCTTGGCAACTGCTATTGTTAAACCCAGCGGTTTAAAGCTGGCTTGCGTTACCCAAGAAGCCAACATCGCACCGCTAACCTCGCCTTTTTGAGCGGTGATGATGTACAGTCCGCCGCTGATCCGTCCCAAAGCTTTATCGAGGTCGCTGTCGAGGGCCTTCATCTGTTTGACAGCCTTGTCCCGCGTCAGCCACTGTCCCAAGTCGGTGCCGGCTTCGTCGCAAAGTTGATAACTCGCTTCTGTCGGTGATTCTTTAATCAAAATGTTGGGAAATGCTTCTTTTAAACCCAACTCTTTGAACTTGTTTCGCAGCGGGTAAATCGATGCGTCATCGCCACCGCCGGATTCGCACAAACCGAAAGATTGTTTGTTGTTAGCAGCAACTAAAATTGTGTTGATAGCAGCTTCGGCATTCACAGCAGCAGTACCACTACTCGGCGGCGAACAAATCACGATACCGGCGGCGGTACCGACAAGTTCGCGGACTTCTTGCAAGTCGGCGATTCTCAAATCCATCATTTCCACAGCAACACCGGTTTTGGTGATACCGTGGGCGATCGCTTGGCTGAGTCGATCGCTCCATCCGTAGTCGGAAGTGTAAAATACCGCTACAGTGGTTTCTGCCTTAGCTTGCGCTTGGCTCCACTTTTTGTAGCGTCCGGTAAGTTCCACCACATTGTGCCGCAGCAGCGGCCCGTGACCGGTTGCTACTGTACCAATTTCTCCCAACTCTGCCATCCGCTTCATCGCAGCGAGTACCGATCGAGCATTGGGAGCCATCAAACACTCATAATAAAAGTGGTAATCTTCCTCAACTGCTGCTAAATCGTCATCGAATGTACTGTCGGAACAGTAGTGCATCCCGAAAGCATCGCAGGTAAACAGCACTTGAGTTTTGCTGTCGTAGCTGAAAATAGTATCGGGCCAGTGCAAGTTCGGCGCCGATACGAATTCGATAATGTGGTCGTTTCCTAAATCTAGTTTGTCCCCGTTTTTTACTACCAATCGCTCAAATGGTTGGTGTACAAGGTTTTCTAAAAATTGAATTGCTACTTTCGCCCCCACGACAATTGCTTGGGGTGCCAGCGCCAGCACGTCTTTGACTAAACCGCTGTGGTCTGGTTCCGTGTGGCTGATAATTAGATAGTCAATCTCTTTGGGGTCAATTTCGCCCGTCAGAGTTTCCATGTATTGCTGGCGAAACTTCTCGTGCGACGTATCGACGAGGGCTGTTTTTTCACCGCGAATAATGAATGAGTTGTAAGTTGTACCGTTTTTGAGTCCGAATTCGATGTCAAAGCGGTCTCTCTCCCAGTCCAGGCATCGAATTGCCGTTGTATCAGGGGCAATTTCGACTTTTTCCACCGTCAATCTGCGTTGGACTCGTTCAGTCAGCGCTACCATCAGTGCCTCCTTGTCTTTTACCCATTACCTTATTGTTTCCATTCTGACACGTTTCTTTTGTAAATCTTTATCAAATTTCCTATCACTCAGTTAAGCATCCCAAAAGTGATCTCTCTCTCTTGACAAAAAGCTAATATATGTGGTAGAGAAACCAAGTTCGATCGGTTTGGCGATCGACGTACTGAGTTTTGCATGGAAATTGCGATCGAGCAGTCAGTTAGGATCGCGAATTAAATAACTTACAATTTTAATTGTTATTGTGGGATGGGCGTCCCGCCCGTCCAAAAAGGAC
>NZ_JAUBTT010000116.1:8835-22695 GCF_036705125.1 Microcoleus sp. B7-D4 | reverse complement strand
GTCCCGCCCGTCCAAAAAGGGCGGGCGGGACGCCCATCCCACAAACTTGTGGAAGTTATTTAATTCTCATTCCTAAGCTTGAATCCTTTAGCGGCTAATTGCTGGCGGAGACTCTGAATCATTACGCGATCGAGAGTATTTTCACCACTATTGGTACTAGATTTGCGCTGTTGTTCAATATATGATGTACGCTTTTGAGATAAGTCGCGGATCGTCTTTTTAATCGCTTCTCTTTCGGTTTTCTTTCCAGCTACATATGCTCTTTTTTCTGTTAGCGTCATCCCTCGCATGATTTCTGGTAAACTATCATCTGATATTGCTTCTAGTTTAACTGTTCCGTTTTCGAGGGCATCCAGCAAGTCCCAAGAAGCATTATCATAGTATTCAGAAGCTTTGGACGCACTACGCGAAGCAAAACTTGTGCCAGAATTACTATCTTCAACAGCCTGACGTTGTTGTCCGATTCTTCCTTCTCTACCGTAGGGAATGTAGGTTTGATTAAGTTTAGTATTCCAAGTAGAAATTTCGTCGTCGTAAGGAGACTTAATTACCACAATTTGTTGGTTTTGATTAATGTTGAAGCTACTGCCTTTTGCTAACTCTGCTCCTGATGCCCAAAGTCTTCGCTCCTGACTTTCGGCTGAACCACAGTAGATTGTATTAACGAGGGTATCTCCTTTGACAGCGAGATTGACCGACTGATTCCAAACTATTGGGCCTTGATCGAATGGTTCATTACCCGCAATAAAAATCACGCGAAAATCTTCCTGATTTTTACTCCAGTTTAATTCTTGCATTGCCGAACGAATTACCCAGCCAGCATATTCTTGACCGCCGTTGGTTTTGATACTAAATAGTTTTTCGGAAACTAAATCTAATTCGGGAGTAAATCCAGTTAATAATCTGACAAAACCTTCCTCAGAAGGTAAGCTGTCATTACCATAATGGTACAGAGCAACCTCTAACTCTGGCACTTCGCCATCTTTGGTTACTTTAGTTAAAAAATTAACAATTTGCCAAAGTTGAGTACGAGTCTGGTCAATCAGTCCATCCATGCTATTACTAGAATCTAAAAGGATGGCTATCTGAATTTTTGCTTTGGCGAAAGCTGCTGTGGGAGAACACAAAATACTTAGGGTTAAAGCTGTAGTGAATAAAATTCGAGTTAGTTTCTGCATGGAATTTCCCCTAAGAAATGATTTTTTTCCAATTATAGTCAGTGGGAAATGGATCTAGTCACTGGTGTCAAGTTACTTGTAACAACATTTTACATTTTTCAGAGACGGGCAAGATGTCCGTTCCACAAAAGTTATTAGTAGGGTGTGTCAGCTATGATTATTTTCGGTTTAAACTAAAAATCTAATAGCTGACGCACCACACAAAACTCAAGGTGCGTCAGAATTATATTTTTGGTGATGATTCATAATTTCGCAACTGACGCACCCTACCACTATTCGCAAAAAACTCGGTTTCTGGGCACTCATGAGAAAATATTGGTAAGATGGTAATCATCGATATTGAGACTGGTGATTACGAAATTGACAAAAATGGCTTGCACGCATCAAATAGTGTCAATGAAAGACATCCAAATGCTCGGTTATTTGGAATTCGCATTGGTTACAACGTAGCAGCTTCTCTTGGTGGCGTGATGGATTGGTTTGACATACTCCCCGGCGTAAACGCGCGGGGATTCTTTACGCTTCATTGAGATGTGCCACAAGTGGTCTTACCTTCTCTCTGCGTACATTTAGAGTCGTGGCAATGCCCTATCCCGACTTTTTGTATATTTCTCGCAGCGTTCAAATCTCTATCTTGCTGAGTGCCACAATTAAGGCACACTAGCGAGCGCATAGAGAGGTCTATTTTGCCCCATTTAAACCCGCATTCCGAACACACTTGACTGGTTGGCGAAGAGCGACTAATTACCATGAATTCCCTAGCTAGCTTTTCAGATTTAGCCTCACACAACACCCTAAACTCATACCATCCTTGCTGGCTAATCACTCTTGAGAGCTTGCGGTTTTTGACCATGCCAGACACGTTCAAATCTTCCAAAACAATTACTTGGTTTTCGTTAACTATTTTGGTTGACAGTTTGTGCAAGAAGTCTTTACGGGTATCTGCAATTTGGTTGTGCAATTTGGCTATCTGAATCCGAGTCTTATTTCGGCGTTTAGAGTCTTTGGGTTGCCGTGACAGCTTGCGCTGTAGTTTGCGAATCTTTCGGTCTAACTGTTTGTAGTTTGGACTTTCGGCTGTTTCACCGTTGCTCATTACTGCAAAGGTTTTAATGCCCAGATCGATGCCGATGCTGTGGTTTTTGGCTTCGACAATCTTGGAATTAACCTCTACAACAAAGCTGAGGAAATAGCGGTTAGCGCAATCTTTGATTACGGTTACAGAACTGGGTTCTGACGGCAATTGCCTCGACCAAATCGGCTCGACAATGCCAATTTTAGCCAAATAAACCCCATTTCCTTTGATTGAAAAACCATTGCGCGTCAATCTTGCTGATTGACTATTTGTGCGTTTCTTGAACTTTGGATAGCCAGCCCTACGACCCTTTCTGTTTCCTTTACAGGACTCAAAAAAGTGCTTAAATGCTGTTTCCAAGTCCGAGATCGACTGTTGTAGAGGAATTGCCGAGACTTCCCCCAACCATGCCCTTTCTTCAGTCTTTTTTGCCTGAGTGATTACTGTTTTTTGAAGTTCTGCTGATTTTGGCTTTTTTTCAGATTGCTTGCAGAGGGCAAGAGCGTCGTTCCAGACTACGCGAACGCAGCCAAACAACCGAGCTAGACTCTGCTGTTGTTGGTCGGTCGGGTAAAATCTGTAGCGAAATCTTGCTTTCATGACTTGTGCTAGAATTGGTCTGTTACTCGATTATATATTGGTTTACAGGCTATGACAACTATTTACCGCAAGGAACGCCATTCTGTTACAGAACTTAAAATACACTTGGTCTGCGTGACAAAGTACCGTCGGTCTGTATTTACGGGAGAAAGTCTTGATTTGATTGAAAAAACATTTCGAGAGGTTGCCGAAAAAATGAATTTTCAAGTGCTTGAGTTTAATGGTGAAGACAATCACATTCACGCGCTGATTGAATATCCACCTAAACTTTCAATTTCTCAAATCGTGAACGCATTAAAGGGTGTTTCTAGTCGCAGGTACGGACAAGCTGGACACAAAAAACCTCATAAAGAGGCATTGTGGAGTCCTAGCTATTTTGCTGTTTCTGTAGGGGGTGCGCCTTTAGAAGTCTTAAAGGAGTATATTAGAAATCAAGAAAAGCCGGCCACTGAAGAAGGGGCTTTAGACCCAGTTTTTCGGTAAAATAAAAGTCCGTTTGTTCTAAAACACGTCGGTGATGGATGGTGCTTTCTGTCTCACGCTAATCTAGACGATTTAGAATTCAGATCGTTTCCTCGGAGCAAAATCATCCAATGCTAACCCTAGACCAGCTTATTTCCGAAGCAACTGCCCTACCCGATACCGCCAAGGCTATCCTCCTCGACAAGATCCTAGAAAGCATGACAGAACAGATCGAGATGTTTTGAACTAGGGCGTACAGAAAGCTCAAGACCGCATTGCCGAGATTGATAGTGGCACAGTCCAATCCATTCCAGGCGATGTTGGCTTGGCACAAGTTCGACAATTGCTAGGAAAATGAAAGAGGAGCGTAAATCTCACATCTCCAAGCTCAAATCGATCGAGGTAACTTACGTAAGTTTACCAGATAGTGTCACTTTTTATCGAGTTGTGAGTTGGTATTATTAACTTTTGATTAATGGAGTATTGTGATGATAGCAGCACGAGATAACGATCGGCACTTTACACCAGAAGAGTATTTTAGTTGGGAAGAAAAGCAGCTAGAAAAACACGAACTGATCGATGGTCGGGTTTATGCAATGAGTGGTGGCACCCAAAATCATAGTGCGATTGCTATAAATTTCTTGTTATCGATTAGATCTCATCTGCGGGGAAGTAATTGTAATGTTTTTAACTCAGACTTAAAGGTTAACATTCTTAATACTCCTAACTATACGTATCCAGATGTGAGTGTTACTTGCGATAATCGAGATCGAGAAAATGCTATCTATATTACTTATCCCTGCTTAATTGTGGAGGTTTTATCGGATAGCACCGAAGCTTACGATCGAGGCAAGAAGTTTGAAAAGTATCGCCGCAACCCCAATCTTATCGATTATGTATTAGCAAGTTCTGATGAGGTGGCGATCGATATTTATCATAAAAATGATGCTGGTGAATGGGTGATTTTGAGCTATCGTGAGGGCGAACGGGTTGAGTTTCAAAGTATAAATCTAAGTTTGCCGATCGAGCAATTATATGAGGAAATTATTTTCGATCGACAGCCCTAAATATACGATCCTTACACGTTATATTTTAGAGGCAATTCTGGTAGAGCCATTCGAGCAATAAGATTTTTCAGAGGAGGTAATTTTTGATGAAATTATGTGAGGATTTGGCGATCGGTGAGGTTAATTCCAAAATCTCAAATCTCAAAGCTTAAATCGATAGAGGTAATTTACGTAAGTTTACAAAATCGTGTCACTTTTTCTCATCGGCAGGGCGATCGGGGTGGTTTACTCTTTGAGTTAAGGTTGAGCAGAAGGTGTTCAGATTGTTCAAAGTTAAACCGCAGAGGTTCCGGATAGGTAGATCGGGAAGAGTATTGTACTGCAACTGCGGGACAATTATAAGTTATGCGGATGCCTCAATGACAAATGCCGTACCGGATAATACCCCATGTCAACGATGCTAATCGCAAGTAGACAGTCGATGTGTGACAACTATGTTTGTGAGTCTCTTTAGATAATATGGAAACGGAACCTTCTCCAAGAACTCTTGTTACTGAGTGGGCAAAAAACCATTGGCAGTTACTTGCAGCCTTCGCTGCTGGTGCTTTGCTCGGTGCTGTTGCTGTGCAGCAAGGATATGAAGGTTTTTCGGTTGGGGGAACACAATATGTTCTCATCAAGAAAGCCTCCATCCCAAAGTCTCTGTCCATCCAGGGCCAGTGGTTTTACGAAACAAAAACCAGCGGTGTACCACTGCAGTACGATAATTTGAACTGTATATCGATTCTGGGTACAGCAGATATTTCTCAGGCAGCAGCCTCGAATGAGTTTAGTATAAACAACGCCACGCGGCGAGGATGCATCGATTCTCAGTCCCAAGTAATAAAAACAAATGTTGGCTGGCGTAGCATTAATGCCGCAGTTCTTCCAGATAGCAGAAAGATTATGGTCTCCTTGAACACTGCTGATCCCAACCCTCGCATTGCATATATTGAAGGTGCAATTCCAGCGACCATCAGCGGAGATTCTCCCACTCAGTTCGATGGGACTATGTATTATCTCAATACTCAGAATCAAAGGTACGGTAGTACAACAATTACATTCTGTAAAGAGGGAAGTAAATGTGCTGAAGAGATCGCCCGCAAACTCCAGTAAAAATGAATGGAGCGTCGCTACTATAGCAATCCTAAATCATTTGCATAATTATTGTAGGGGCAATCCCCCCGTGGTTGCCCGATAGATAGGGGGTAGGCACGGGGGCACTACCCCTACAAATGTATCTGAATCATTTAGGATTGCTATAGGAGTTCGAGTCGGTCTTGTACCTGGCAGAAGAGTTACCTGCTCAGTATCTGGGGTTGATTCAAGCGGTCGCCCAGAAGTGGTAACAGCCAACAACAGGTTTTCGCGTTCCTTTCCTTAATTAATACCCTTTCTAAAAACCCCGGTTTCTTCAAGAAACCGGGGTTTTATCTATTCGATCGCCCTCAACCAAACCTACAATTACTACAAGGTCGAAATGCCAGTCAAATCGCTATTTGCTAGTGGATTGCTGGGACTTGCAGCCGGAGTAATTAAGAGGCTTTTGTCATTGGCAGAATTATTAGCAATTGGGGAAATCGCACTACTAGCGATCGTGCCGTTCAAAGGAATAATTGGCTGAGTTTGAGCGCTGGTTAGAGAACCCAACAAGCTGTTAGTGTCGTAGATGAGTATGTCATCATCAGTTTCACTAAAGGTCATCATGGTGGGAATTGCACCGCCATTCAACAAGATATCGTCGGGGATAGTATTGGCCGAAGTTACTGTCAAATTATCTGGATTAGTCGCTGTTGGTAATGGTTGCAAGGTGATATTTGCTGGTGCAGTAGTCGTGGTATTTTGCTGACTAATTGATGCAGTGGTCGTGCTGTTTGGCTGACTCATTACTGTTGCAGTTGTGTTTGATAAGCCAGCGGTAGAACTGTTATCAATCAACTCATCATCCTCACTATCAACAGGTTCGCCAGTTAAAGAATCGACAGGCGAAGGAGTATTGAAAACTCCAGGCAGCGGGGCTCCGGGGGTGATGGAAATAAACCGAGAACTGTCGATCGCACTAAATTGAGTATCTTTCACCCAAGCTAAATGTTCGCCGGTGCCTGCGATGCTAATCAAGGCATCGTTAGTATAATTTTCACCGCCTTGAACGATTTGCAATTGGTCAAAAGTGAGGTCTTGTGTTAGTCCAAAATAATCGCGATCGCCCTGGAAGTAGAATACATGATCGAGTCCCGAACTTGGTGCTAGCACAAATATGTCGGAACTGCTGCCTCCAATCAGCGAATCTTGACCATTTCCGCCCTTGAGCACGTTGTTACCTTCGCCGCCGTAGAGACTGTCATCGCCATCGTTACCGTTAAGGCTGTCGTTGCCGCTGTCACCATTTAAGAAGTCGTTGCCATTACCGCCATCGAGGGTGTCATTACTGCTGCCGCCATCGAGACTGTCATCGCCTTCGTTACCCAAGAGGTTGTCGCTGCCGGCTTCCCCGGTTAGCAAGTCGTTGCCACAACCGCCGTCAAGGGTGTCCTTACCGGCACCTCCCAGCATGGTGTCGTCTTCGCATTCACCGAACATCAAGTCATCGCCGTTGCCTCCTCCCATCAAGTCGTTGCCGCTGCCGCCGGCGAGGGTGTCGTCGCCGGAATCGCCAGTCAGAGTGTCGTCGCCGGAGTCGCCTACAACCAAGTCGTTACTCGCGCCGCCGTCCATCATGTCGGTTTCGTCGCCGCCGTAGAGGGTGTCTTCCCCAACTTCGCCTAACATCGTGTCTTGCCCTTGACTGCCAAACATCAAGTCGTTGCCGGCACCTCCGAAGAGTTTGTCGTCGTCGATACTGCCGTCAATTTTGTCGTTGCCGGCACCTCCTAATAATTGGTCGTTGCCCGTACCGCCGAACAGTTGGTCGTTGCCCGCGCCGCCGTCTATGCTGTCGTAGCCGGAACCGCCGTCGATTTTGTCTTCACCTGCTTCTCCAAAAATCAGGTCGTCGTCTTCGTCGCCCCAAATATTGTCGTTGCCAGCGTTGGCGTTGATGAAGTCGTTGCCGGCCCCGGCCCAAATGTTGTCGTTGCCGTCGTTGCCGAGAATCGAGTCGGCGCCGGAACCACCGTCGATGTTATCCTCTCCGGTTTGTCCGAGGAGGGTGTCGGCTGCATCTCCGCCGTAGATTTGGTCGCTGCCGCGGCCGCCATCAATGAAATCTTGGTCTTCTCGGCCGTAGAGTTCGTCGTCGCCGTCGTTGCCCCACAGGGTGTCATTTCCGGTTCCGGCATCGAGGAAGTCGTTCTCGTCGTTGCCTTCGAGGCTGTCGTTGCCGGCTTGACCTAAAATGCGATCGCGCCCTTCTCCCCCTGCTAAAGTATCGTTGTTAGCGCCGCCGTCGATGTAGTCGTCGCCGCTGTTGCCGTCGGCGATGTCGTTGCCGTCATTTCCGTAAATGCGATCGACTCCTTCGCCTCCAGTTAAGCTATCATCGTCTGCGCCACCTTCTAAGTAGTCGTCGCCAATGTTACCGGAGAGGGTATCTTTGCCGATTTGACCGAAAAGTCGATCGGCCCCTTCGCCACCATCAAGGCTGTCATTGCCCGATTCACCTCGGAGAATGTCGTCTCCGGTTTGTCCTAACAGCGTATCCTCGTTATCGCCACCCCACAGTTGGTCGTTATCGGCATTGCCTTCTAACAAGTCGTTGCCTTGGCGGCCGTATAATTTGTCACTGCCGTCATTGCCGGAGAGAGTATCGTTTTCGGTGCCGCCATCTACGAAATCGTCCTCTGTTCCGCCAGCTAAGGTATCATCGCCACCTTCCCCGTAGAGGCTGTCATTATTTTCGCCACCGTCGAGTTGGTCGTTGCCGAAACCGCCGAACAGGGTATCGCTGCCGGATTCTCCCAGCAAGTTGTCGCTGTCATCGCCTCCCCAAAGAGTGTCGCTATCGTCGCCACCGAGGAGGGTGTCGAGGCCGGATTGACCGTAAATTCGATCGCGCCCTTGATTACCCTGAAGCAAATCATTGCCCAAACCGCCGTCAACAATGTCATCGCCACGGTTGCCGATAACAGTATCATCACCGACTTGTCCGAACAGACTGTCGTTATTATCACCACCGTCGAGAATGTCGTTACCGTCGCCGCCTTCGAGGGTATCGTTTTCAGTACCGCCATTGAGAGTATCGTTGCCGAGTTCCCCAAAAAGTCGGTCTTTTCCTGAGTTGCCTTCCAGGATGTCATCGCCACTGAAGCCGTACAGAGTGTCGTTGTCAGCTTGACCGAGAAGGGTATCGTTACCGTCGCCTGCTAAAAGTGAGTCGTCGCCGAAACCACCTTCTAATAAATCGTTGCCAGCTTCGCCGAACAGGGTATCTTTGCCGTCGCCGCCGTAGAGGGAATCGTTGCCTTCTGCTGCATCGAGGATGTCATTGCCAGATTCCCCAAACAAGTTGTCATCGCCGGCTTTGGCTAATAAAGTGTCATCGCCTTGACCTCCCCAAAGTTGGTCATTGCCACTTCCGGCATCTAAAATGTCTTTCCCGTTTTCGCCGTAGAGGGAATCGTTACCTTCTGCTGCATCGAGGATGTCATCGCCGTTTTCCCCAAACAGGTAGTCATCGCCAGCTTGGGCTGATAAAGTATCGTCGTCTTGACCACCCCAGAGGTAATCGTTGTCTGCGCCAGCATTGAGAAAGTCTTTGCCACTATCGCCGTAAAGGGAATCGTTGCCTTCGGCTGCATCGAGGCTGTCGTTGCCGCCTTCGCCAAACAAGTAGTCATCGCCAGCTTGGGCTGATAAAGTGTCATCGTCTTGACCACCCCAGAGATAGTCGTTGCCAATTCCGGCATCAAGAATGTCTTTGCCGTCTCCACCGTAGAGACTGTCGTTGCCTTCTGCTGCGTTGAGGCTGTCGTTGCCCGCTTCGCCAAACAGTTTGTCGTCGCCGGCTTTGGCGTATAAAGTGTCATCGTCTTGACCACCCCAAAGTTTGTCGTTGCCGATTCCAGCATCGAGAATGTCTTTGCCGTCGCCGCCGTAGAGGTTGTCGTTGCCTTCTGCTGCATCGAGGGTGTCGTCGCCCGCTTCGCCGTAGAGGTTGTCGTCGCCTTCTTTGCCTAGGAGGATGTCGGCATCGTCGCCACCGTAAAGTTGGTCGTTGCCGAGGCCGGCATTTAGGGTGTCTTTGCCGGTGCCGCCGTAGAGATAGTCGTTGCCTGTTCCGGCGTCTAGGGTGTCGTCGCCTGCATCGCCTGCGAGAGTGTCGTTGCCGGCTTCGCCGATAAGAGTGTCTTGGTCGTCGCCGCCGGAGAGTTCGTCGTCGCCGGTGCCACCGTAGATTAGGTCGGTGTCTCCTTCTCCGTAGAGTTTGTCGTTTTCGCCTTCGCCGTAGATGGTGTCTTTGTCTGCGCCGCCGTACACAAAGTCGTCGCCAGCGCCGCCGTAGAGTAAGTCTTTGCCTGTTTCGCCAAAAATGGTGTCGTTGCCGTAGCCGGCGTCTCCGGCAACGGTGTCGTCATCGCTACCGGCGTAGATTAAGTCGTCGGCATCACCACCTCGGATGTAGTCTTGACCCGCTTCACCGTATAGGGTGTCTCGGTCTTGATTGCCGTAGATGCTGTCGCCGCCTTCGCCACCGTAGATTAGGTCGTTGCCGAATTCGCCGTAGAGTTTGTCGTGGCCACCGAGTCCGTAAATGCGATCGTTCCCAGCATCGCCGGTGATAACGTTAACGGTATCGTCGCCGGTAATATTATCGTCATGCCGAGAACCGGCGACGTTTTCAATGTCGGCAATTTTGTCTTGATTTCCCCAACCGTCGGTAGCATCCCCTGTTTGTAAATTGACAGTAACGCCGTTCGGGTCGCGGCGGTAGCTGAGAATGTCGATACCTTCTCCGCCGTAAAATGAGTCATTGCCGGCATTGCCAATTAATAAATCGTTGCCTTCTAATGCCCAAATTCGGTTATCTTTTTCGTTGCCAATTAGGATGTCTTCAAAGCGAGTACCGATGATGTCTTCTAAGTTTCTCAAAGCATCGGTAGTGCCAAAACCGTCTTTGCCAGTACCAGCAGCAATTTCAAAATCCCGTTCGAGTTCCGTGTAATATTCGCTGGGATTAACTGCGGTGACGAATTCTTTGAAACGTTGGTTGGTGTTGTTGTCGTAGTCGCTATTTTCGTCAATATTAACGATAACGCCACTTGGAGAATTGATGTAATTAACGAGATCGACTCCTTCTCCTCCATCAATTAAATCATCGCCGATTTCTCCGATTAACGAGTCATTGCCAGTACCGCCAAATAATTCGTCATTGCCTGCGTTGCCGTTGAGAGTGTCATCGTCGGCTTGGCCTAGAAGTACGTCGTCATCGAAGCCGCCAAACAGGGTATCTTTGCCGTCACCACCATCGATGTAGTCTTGGCCTTGACTGCCGAAAAGGTTGTCTTCCCCTGCTTGTCCGTAAATATCATCGTCGTCGGCCCCGCCATCAATGATGTCTTGGCCGTCGCCGCCTTCTAGCCAGTCATTGTTTTCGTTGCCTTGGATGATGTCGTTGCCGGCTTGTCCGTAAATTCTGTCATCTCCGGTATTGCCGAAAAGCAAGTCTTGGCCGCTGCCACCATCGATGAAATCGTCGTCGGCGTTGCCTTCTACGGTGTCGCTGCCATCTTGTCCGTAGAGGATGTCGTTACCTTCGTTGCCTTGGATGAAGTCGCGGCCGCTGCCACCTTCGGCGTAGTCTTCGCCTTCGTTGCCTTGGATGATATCGTTGCCGGTTTGGCCGTAGAGTTTGTCATCGCCAGTACCTCCAATGAGGATATCGTTGTCGGTACCGCCGTCTAGGATGTCATCGCCGTCTTCACCAAAAAGTTGATCGTTGCCAGTTTGGCCGTAGAGTAAGTCGGCATTTAATCCACCATAAAGTTGGTCTTGGTCTTCGCCACCATATAAAGTGTCGTTTCCGGCTTCTCCTTGTAATAAGTCATCGCCTTGTTCGCCTCGCAAGTCGTCATTTCCAGTGCCGCCATTGAGGGTATCTTTGCCAGTTCCGCCGTAAAGAGAATCGTTGTTTTCTTCTCCTTTTAAGTCATCGTCTCCTTCTTCGCCATAGAGTTTGTCTTCACCTTGGCCGCCGTACAAGGAATCATTTTCGGTTCCGCCGTAGAGAGAGTCGTTGCCATTTTCTCCTCGGAGGTCATCGGCACCTTGTTCGCCGCGAAGTTCGTCTTCACCATCGCCACCGTAGAGGAAATCATTATCTTGACCGCCGTAAAGGGTGTCGTTGCCGTTTTCTCCTCTTAAATCGTCGCTGCCTTCGTCACCTCGGAGGTCGTCATTGTCATCGCCGCCGTAAGCTTTGTCATTATCAGTGCCACCGTAGAATGTATCGTCTCCTTTTTGTCCCCAAAAAAGGTCATTTCCGCCTTGGCCGTAGAAGATATCGCTGTACTCACCGCCAGTCATTTCATCATCAAAATTTGAGCCGCTGATGATTTCGATATTTCCAAGAACATCTTCTGTTCCAAAGCCATCCTGAACTTTGTAAACATCGGAAGCAGCAACTTTATCTGCCAAAACTTTGATTCCGCTTTGACTGGAAGAGTAATCAACAGTATCAATTCCTGAACCACCATCTAAAAAGTCGTAACCAGAAGCACCTATTAGTCGGTCATTTCCATCTTTAGCGCGAATAACATCATTACCTTCGTTACCGCGAAATGTTTCAGAAATTTCGTTCCCCTCTATCCAGTCACCATAGATAGAGCCATCCGTACCAGATGATGAAAGTGGAGAGAAGTAATAACCTTTGGGATTGAAGGTGTTAAAAGAGTTTATTAAATCTTTTCTCACATCTTCTCTTTCTAAATATTTTCCAAGGTTGTGGTCGCCTCCCAAACCCCATATTACTCCACCAACAGACATTATCAACCTTTGTGTCTTAAGAAAATGCTCAAGTTTACTTTGATCGGATTGGGTTCCTCCTAACCGAAGATTCGTAACTGGATCGCCACCATTTTTGTACAGTTCTGAAATTTTAAATCCAGTTGGAGCAGGAGATATATAGTCTGTAGGTGAACCAACTGAAATCACTTTAATTCGATTTTTGTCAGAGCTACTGAGTCCTGACCTTAAAGCATCTTCAACAAAGTAGTTACCTTGAGAATGAGCTACTATAATTAGGGAATGTTCTGGAGCGGAAAGAAAATTAGTCGCATCTCCTACCCACCCCTGACCAATATTTATGCTATTGCTTGCTTTTGAAGGAGCATCGGACATAAATTGAGCAAAAGATTCCAGCAAATCATTAGGTACAGAAGACGAATTAACTGTGTACTGAGGTGGAAAAATGCCCTCATTCTCTAGTGCCTGGTAAAACTGCCCCCAATCCCCATATTTATTAACAAATTTGGCTACTTCACTAGCTTCATAATCGGTAATTTCACTCATTAAAACATGAGAAAAATTTGCCAGATACGTCAAATTTTTAGCATGGATATTGTCCGACCACTCTTGACTGCCAAAATTGACTGTTGCATTCCACTTATCAAGAGCTGGCTGAAAAATAAGCGGAGCTATTTTCTGGTGAAAAATTTTATAGGTATCTAAAAGTTGTCCTAATTGTCCTAGTAGAGAAGAGGATGAAGAGGTTGGATTATAAACAGGTTTGAACTCTCTTAAGTTAGGTTTGAACTCTATTGAGTTTGGATGATTTGTGAGAGTCAGTTTATCATTAGCCTCTTTGCCATTAGCAAAAGCAGATTCAGAAGTCAAAATTCCGTTGATGAATACAACACGAGTTTTGTGAGTTTTGTTGCGTTCATTAATAATCCCCTGATAAGCTGAGTCGAAATCAAAATTAGGAGTAGTAGCCATGATTTTTATCCTCGCGTGGTAGAAGATACAATGTGTTCTGAAAATTGACAAAGTGACTCTATCGACAAGCCCGATCGCACTTCTGCACTTATGCACTTCTGCACTCTCTAGCTGTCGTAGATCCGTCATTTACCCAAACTGAAGTCTCGCGAAGCGCGATCGCACTTCAACTCTGTTGTCGCAATTACCAGTTCAAATGAACTCAATAAATGCAACCGTGGAAATAGACTAAACCAACATCGGAAGAAGCCCTTTCCAATATCCGTTGGGATGTTGGTTCGGATTTCGATCGGGAAGTTACGCGCGATGCGACTTTTGAATAACTCTCAACAAGTGCGATGAACTTCGTAATTTCCCTTCTGTTTATTTATCAGGGTGAGCTCAGTAGTTTTATGCAAAACTCTCAAGTTTTTTTTGATAAAGTTTTGCAAACACTGGTGAAAGTACGGAACAACGGGTGTTTTCGGGATTTAAGGGTGATCGAATCACGCGCTTTCCCACATTCCGGCAGGGAATGAATTCCCCGCCTCATAGCCAAAGTCCTCTGAAAGAGGACTGGTAAATTCTTCAGTCGTCTTCAGACGACTTTCGCTTTGAGGCAGGGGTTTCAACCCCTGCCGGAGTTCGG